>DCGQ01000042.1:52757-55133 GCA_002314635.1 Clostridiales bacterium UBA1774 | reverse complement strand
ATTGTTTAATTTACAAGGTACACCGACGGTTTCCCGCCGCCCTCTCGTTGAGAGCTTGGCTAATATATCACGGCTTTCCGGAATTGTCAACACCAATTTTTTTATTTTTCGATATTTTTCGACACTGGGCAAACAGCAAAAGTATCGGAAAGGCCGCCAGAATCAGTACCAGATTGATGACCGGCACCCAAAACTCGGAGATTCGTTCAAACCGAAACGCATCCGGTGCGATCAAAAAACCGACAGCAAGCATTGCGGCGGCGCACAGTACGGTAACGCGTTTTTGCCATTTCCGTCTCAGTACCGTGCAGACGCCCTCCGACACCGATCGCAGCAGCATCCCGATACAGACATAATCTGTCATCATCCAGAGCACGATCACCAGTGAATCAAACCGTTCCGCCACATTGAACAGGCGCAGATTTTTTACCATGACAAAAAAGGGAAACTGCTGTTTCCGGCTCAGTTCCGGTCCCAGAATCCCAATTGTACAGACCAGAAACAACACAGTCAGAACGATCATCAGTGCCGCAGCAATCAGACTTTTCCGTTTACCGCCTTCCCCGTTTCGCACACTGCCTGCCAGAAAGGAAAACCAGACCCATGGACTGAGCACATCAAATACCGGAACCGCTGACAGCAGAATACCGCCTGTCTCCGTCACATTCGGCGGCCAGATGTATGCCTGTCGGACTGTCGGAAGTGCCATGGCAAATACCAGAATCAGTGCCAGCGCAAAGAGAAGCAACGCCACGGAGCTGACCCGTCCCATTGCCCGAAGGCTGCCATAGGCCAGCAGCGTGCTAAGGAACAACAGTACCGGCAGAAAAAATCGCATACTTCCGGTGGGATATACCGTGCTGAGCAGCCGTTCTCCGCCGGAGCGGAGCAGGAATCCTCCGTAAAACAGCATCCAGATACAGAACAGCAGGATTACCGCATTCCCTGCGCCCTTTCCCAGTTTGATTCGCAGGGCCTGTGCCAGACCAAGGCGCTGTCCGTTTACGGTCAGCGTCCGGTTTATCAGCCACAGCAGCCCCGCCAGTAACGGAAATGCCGCCAGCGGCGCCAGCCAGCCGGACATTCCGGCGAAGTGCAGGACTCCCTTGGGCAGCAGTCTGGAAATGGGAGAAAACAGGGAAAGACAGCAGGCCGCCAAATACTGGCCCATCGTCATTCCGTCTCTTTCCGTCATCTTCCTTCCTCCTTATTCAGTCCCGCATCATAGGAGCGCTCCAGCTTTGCCTGCACGGCAACGGAAATGTCCAGTCCGGGAAAGCATTCCCTCCAGCTTTCTTCCATTTGATCAAACCGCAGCGGTGCCGCCTGACGCACCCGCAGTCCCAATCCGCAGAAATCCGCGTTCAGCTCCTGCGACAGACACAGCACTGTTTCCGCGCGGGTCTGCTCCAGCGAAGCCAGTGCCGCTTCCAGTTCGTGGATGATACTTTCCGATACCGTCTGCTCCGGAGGCAGAAGGTCGTCCACATTGCAGCGTACCGTAATGGCAATCTCCAGTCCGGCCAGTCTGTCTGCCTCAAACCGGGGCGTATATCGGCATTGGCTGTCTGTCAGTCTTGCCGCCAGCAGACGATTACCGCAGGAAACCTCCAGCACATCGCTGCCAGATTTATCCATCAGTAGGTTGGCGCCTCGCGCCAGATTCCGATCCAGATAACCCAGCAATCCGTTTTTCGTCACGATGGCATAGCCGCAGCTTTGCAGAGACGGGCCGTTTCCGCCCTGCAGCAAATTATCGGAATCCCTCAGAGCAACAGCTGACACCAGCGCACAGCCCCGTTCCTCCAGTGCCTCTGCCGTGTCGCCGCAGGAAAACACATAGCTTTCGCTCATCAGCTGCACATCTTTGTTCAGGGAATCCAGCAGATCTCCGATGCTGTTCTCCCCGCTGCTGCAGGCGGAGATCACCTTCTCCGCCGTGCCCTGCTGTACCACATACAAATCGGTATCCAGCCGCACTTCGCTGTCCCGCTCCACAAATTCCAGACAGCGTGAAATTCCCCTTGCCGCCTCTGCTTCTCCCACCAGCAGATGGGCGGTGTGTCCGTAGAAGATATACTTCTTTTCCGTGTAGTTCTGCATCTCCCGGATGGCGCGGCTGACGGTGAGGGAGCTGTTTTTCAGAACCACCGAACCCCCGTCCGAGATGGTGGAGGCGGTGGCGGTCACCAGATCACCGTTACGGTCTATCCCCAGCGTCTGAACTGGGGTCATCTGGTCGATCTCCCGGTAATCCTGAAACACCAGACCCTTTGTGCAGCCGCTGAAGATCAGACACAGAAACAACGGTAAAAGCAGGAGCCGCTTCATTTCTGGTTCCTCACATTCTCCGGGTGCAGATTCCGCGGCCGCAGC
>DCGQ01000042.1:43333-52728 GCA_002314635.1 Clostridiales bacterium UBA1774 | reverse complement strand
CCGCAGCGGCAGACGCAGCAGTGCCTCCAGAATTTCCCGTAAACTGCCGCCGCAGAAGGGATAGAGATACGCTGTACCGAAGGACTCCAGCGTGCAGAGATACCAGAGCAGCAGCAGTCCGCCTGCCACGGTGCCGAACAGTCCCAGTCCCAGACTGAGCAGCACCAGCAGGAACCGACACAGGCGCAGCGCCGCTGCCAGCTCCTGATTGGGCATGGTATAGCCGGTGATCCCTGCCACGGCCACCACGATCACCACGATGGGTGAGATCACATTGGCTTCCACTGCTGACTGACCGACGATCAGAGCGCCGATAATGCTCACGGTTTCGCCGATGCTTTCCGGCAGACGCAGTCCCGCTTCCTGCAGAAGTTCAAAGGCCAGCAGCATCCCCAGCGTTTCCGCAGCGGTGGAAAACGGTACCTCCTGCTTGGAACGAATCACGGAAATCAGCAGTTTGGTCGGCAGCATTTCATGATGATACATGGTCACTGCCACGTAGAAGGACGGCAGCAGCACGGAGGTCAGCATGGCGGCATAGCGAAGCAGGGTCAGGAAGGAGGCGATCAGCCAGTGGCCGGTGCTGTCCTCCGACACTTTCAGCTGTTCTGCCAGCGTTCCCTGCATGAGAAAGGCTATGGGAAGTCCTTCCACCAGCAATCCCGCCCGTCCCTCCAGCAGCTCCATGGCAAAGCGGTCGGGTCGTTCCGTCAGGGTCAGCTGCGGAAAGGGGGAAAGCCGCGGCAGCAGATATTCCTCCAGATCCCCCGTGGTGAGTACGCCGTCCACATCTATAGCCTCCAGCCGTCCGATCAGTTCCTCCGTCACGGCATGGTTGGTCAGACCCGCAATGCTGACAACGGCAGCCTTCGTCCGGCTGCGTCTGCCCAGCGTCAGTTCGTGGAGCTTCAAATCGGCGGTTTTCAGATGTCGGCGCAGCAGCATGGTGTTGGTGCGGAGGTTTTCGGTAAAGGCTTCTCTGGCACCCTTCACGCTTTTTTCCAGCTCCGGCTTCTCAATGCCGCGTCCTTTGCCGTTTTTCGTCTCAAAGGTGACGGCCGTGCCGTCCAGCACCAGCGCACACCAGCCTGAGAGCAGGTCGGACACCACAGCATCCAGCGTATCCCGCTTCTCCGCGCTGTAAAACCAGCCAAGTCCATCCAGCAGCCGTGCTGTCAGCTCCGCCGGGTCCGTGGCTCCGGCAAAGCGTTCCTCTGTCGTCAGCGGCTGCAGCACATCCCGGCTGATCGTTTCTCCATCCGTCAGTCCGTCCAGCCAGCACAGTGCCGCTGTCATACTGCCCGCCGCTCCGCCGGGGCGTACCGTGCGCATGGCAAAGTCATCGCAGCCGCTGAACACTGCCTCCAGTTCAGCCGGGTTCAGCGGCTGCGAATATTTCGGTTTTTTCTCCGGGTGAAAGGCCCGGCGTTCAAAGAAATCAGATAGTTTCATGGCGCTATTATGTGCAGAAATCGCAAGTTCAGATTGCAAATAGCTGGAAATCACGATATAATAACGATCTGTCGAAAAAGTCACTTCAAGAACGGAGATTTCAGATATGAAGCTTTACAATTCCCTCAGCCACAGCGTAGAGGAATTTCATTCCATCGAGCCGGGCAAGGTGCGGATGTACACCTGCGGCCCAACGGTATATCATTTTGCTCACATCGGCAACCTTCGCAGCTACATCATGGAGGATGTGCTGGAAAAGTACCTGCGTTGGAGCGGCTACCAGGTGGACCGGGTAATGAACATCACCGACGTGGGTCATCTTTCCTCCGACGCGGACACCGGCGAGGATAAAATGCTGAAAGGCGCCCGACGGGAACACAAAACCGTCATGGAAATCGCGCAGTTTTATACCGATGCGTTTTTCTCCGATTGTGATAAGCTGAACATCCGCAAGCCGGACACGGTTCAGCCTGCCACCGGCTGCATTGACGATTTTATCCGGGTCATTTCCGGGCTGATCGACCGGGGTTATGCCTATCTGGCCGGGGGCAACGTGTATTTTGACACCTCCAAGCTGGAAGAATACTATGTATTCAACAAGCATGACGAGGAAGACCTGTTGGTGGGCGTCCGGGAGGGCGTGGAGGCCGATGACAACAAGCGCAACAAGAACGACTTTGTGCTTTGGTTCACCAAGTCCAAGTTTGAGGATCAGGCGCTGAAATGGGACAGTCCCTGGGGCGTAGGCTATCCCGGCTGGCACATCGAATGCAGCTGCATCAGCATGAAGTATCTGGGCGAATATCTGGACATTCACTGCGGCGGCATTGACAATGCCTTCCCCCACCACACCAACGAGATCGCCCAAAGCGAAGCCTATCTGGGTCACAGATGGTGCAACTACTGGTTCCATGTGCTGCATCTGAACACCGCCAACGGCAAGATGAGCAAGTCCAAGGGTGAGTTCCTCACCGTGTCCCTGCTGCAGGAAAAAGGGTATGACCCGCTGGCCTACCGGTTCTTCTGTCTGCAGAGTCACTACCGGAAGGCGCTGGAGTTCAGTTGGGAAGCGCTGGCCAATGCTGCCGGTGCCTATCAGAAGCTGATCGCCCGCATTGCCGCCGTTGCCGATGAGGGCGGTGAGGATGTGGAAAAGGCTGCGGAGCTGCGTGCCGCCTTCGATCAGGCCATGGGTAACGATATCAACACCAGCATGGCCATCACGGCGCTGTACGATGTGCTGAAGGCGGACATCAGCGGTCATGCCAAGCTGGCTCTGATCGGGGATTATGACCGGGTGCTGTCCCTGAACCTGCTGCAGGCAGCACAGCAGCTGCGCTGCGCTCAGCCGGAGGCCAACGAGGAGGACGCGGAGATCGATGCGCTGGTTGCGGCCCGCACCGAGGCCCGGAAGCAGCGCAACTGGGCGGAGGCTGACCGGATCCGGGACGAGCTGAAGGCCCGCGGCATCGTGCTGGAGGACGGCAAGGATGGCGTGAAGTGGAAACGCGCCTGAGACATTTCCAGACAGAAACAGCGGCTCACCCGGTAAAAGGGTGGGCCGCTGCTGATTTATGGAGTTTACCAGAGCTTTTCGGGGTACACGCCGCTTTCATGCAGCGCGGCAATCTCCTGCTGCACCATTTCATGGTCAGCCGCATAGGTCATGCCGAACCAGCGGGCGTCCGTGTGCAGGACGGAAACGGAAAGCTTTCCGCTTTGGATGTTCGCATCCACCATCCCGGGCAGGAGGCATTCGCTTTTCAGATTGCCTTCCGGCAGATTATGAAGGAAATCCGTGAGGAACTGTCCCAGTTCTTCGAATACGGAGGGATGGAAGCCCCAGAAGTTCATGCTGACCACGCTTTCCGGGTCCAGCACTCTGCCGTCGGGATCATCCGCCGTGTCACGGATGCTGCCATCCGGAAATACGCCGATCTTAAAGGTCTCCGTTACGGTTTTCAGCAGACCGTTTTCTGCCGTGCAGACGCCCCGGGTCACGGTCCCGTTTTCACTGACGGTATTTTTCAGCCGATAACCCACCATGGAGGCCTTTCCCGGCTCCAGCGTCATCAGATTTTCAAAAATCGTCCTGAACCCGTCCGCCCCGTAATAATCGTCCGCGTTGATCACGGCAAAGGGTTCCCGAATCAGCTCCTTCGTGCAGAACACCGCATGACCCGTACCGTAGGGTTTCACCCGCTCCGCAGGGACGGTGAACCAGTCCGGCAGCGAATCATAGCTCTGGACGGCAACTGCCAGCTCCACGCCTTTTTTCGCCAGAACCGGCTGAAACTTCTCCCGGATACCCGCTTCCAGTTCCGCGGTTACGATGAAAACGATCTTATCGAATCCTGCCCGGATCGCGTCAAAAATCGCGTACTCCATCAGGATCTCGCCGCCGGGACCCACGCCGGCGATCTGCTTCACGCCGCCGTAACGGGAGCCCATACCGGCAGCCATGATTACAAGAGATGCTTTTGCCATAGCAGTTAAGCCTTTCCAGTTTCTTTTTATTTCATGAGCAATTCATGTTAACACAATATCCCCGGGCAGGCAAGGCTTATTTCGGATATTTTCTGCCTTGACATTCCTGTCGGATGCACTATAATCAGTCATATAGTGTCGAATGTTACATACATTTGGGGAGAGGAAGTTAAAATGGAAGCAGAACAGTTGTTTCATACCGGTAATCACTTCGGCAAGCTGGGTCTGATCGTACTGCCCGGTTCTGAGGAGCTGGCATCCAAGATCGACAAGTGGTTGGTGCAGTGGGCGGCTATGGGTCCGGAAGCACAGGATACCTTCATCGTTCCGGTGGATTGCCCCCGTTTTCAGTCCGGCGACGGCAAGGCCCTGCTGCATGACAGTGTGCGCGGCATGGATCTCTACATTCTGGCAGACACCTATAACTATAATGTCACCTACAACCTGTTCGGTTATCAGAACCACATGAGCCCGGATGACCACTATGCAAACCTGAAGCGCATCATTCAGGCCATCGGCGGCAAAGCCAACAGCATCACCGTCATTATGCCCCAGCTGTACGGCGGCCGTCAGCATCGCCGCAGCGGGCGCGAGAGTCTGGACTGTGCCTGTGCGCTGCAGGAGCTGCAGGCCATGGGTGTGAAGAACATCGTCACCTTCGATGCTCATGACAACCGGGTGCAGAACGCCGTCCCCCTGATGGGCTTCGACAATCTGATGCCCCATTATCAGGTTCTGAAAGCGCTGTTCCGCCGCTGGCCCACCATCGGTGCCGACCGTCAGAACTTCATGGTAGTCAGTCCCGATGAAGGCGCCATGAACCGCAATATGTACTATTCCTCCGTGCTGGGCGTAAATCTGGGTATGTTCTACAAGCGCCGCGACTATTCCAAGATCGTCAACGGCCGCAATCCCATTGTGGCCCATGAGTATCTGGGTGAAAGCGTCACCGGCAAGACCGTTCTGGTGGCCGATGATATCATCGCCTCCGGCGAAAGCATGCTGGACATCGCCCGTTATATGAAGAAGAACGGTGCTGCCCGTTTCTTCGCCACTGCCACCTATGCTCTCTTTACCTCCGGTTTTGCCACCTTCGACAAAGCCTATGAGGACGGCATGATCGACGGTGTTCTGGGCACCAACCTGACCTATGTGAGTGAGGAGCTTCGTCAGAAGCCCTGGTTCATTGAGGTGGACTGCTCCAAGTACATCTCCTACATCGTTGCTTCCATGAACCACGATGTATCCGTCAGCCACATGCTGGATCCCCACGACCGGATCGTTGCGCTGCTGGAGCGCTATGCCTCCGAACAGGCCTGACCCTGATGCACGAACCCGGACGAAGTCATCTGACTTCGTCCGGGTTTTATCATTTGTACGCTTACGTTTCAGGGCCAACCAGCACGATTTTATTCTTGCTGGCATACTCGCTTCTGTCCTCCGGTACGGTTTCGATCAGGGTTCCGTCCGCCTGATAACGGCTGCGGTAGGTCTGAACAACCATACCTTCCCTGCCCCAGTCGGACACCTTCCGCGTCCCCGGAGCCAGCGAAGCATCCACCTGCTCTACCTCCGTGGGCGGAATGGTCTGCTCGATTTCATAGCTCATGACGATGTAGCCGTCCCACCGGCGTGTACCCCACAGCTCAATGGTCAGCCTTCCGTCCTCGCAGCTGGCATCCACCCGCAGCGGCTCCGTGGTGCTGTTGGTAAACTGGAAATCCGGGCCGCCCCAGGAAACGGTGGCATCCATTCCGTAGGGCACATAGGTCTGGGCATAGCGGTGGCAGGTACGATAGGTGATCTCCAGATCCGCCAGCAGCACCGCATTATACAGCGTACTGCTGACCTGACAGATGCCGCCGCCAACCTCCATGACCACCTGACCGCCCAGATAGGCAGGAGCCGCGCCGAAGCCGCGTTCCTCTGTCCGCTGGCCTACCACTTCATTGAAGGAAAATACCGCGCCCGGCTCCACAATGCAGCCGTTCATGCTCTCCGCAGCCAGCCGGATATTCTGCTGCCGTACATCGGTACCTACCAGCTCCGTGGTATAGGAGGCCAGCAGATCCGCATACTGCACTTTGCGAAGGTCCTCTGCGGTGACTTCGGGATACAGAATGACCAGCGGTACGGTCATGGTTTCCCCGTAATCCGTCTCTCCGGCCATGGCCTCCGCCGCTTCCGCATCAAAATCCAGTCCGTTCTCCTCGGGGATCACATTCCAGTCCGCGTCATAAGCGGCATCCCGGCAGGGATAGGCCACCTGCTGGCGGATGGCGGCAAAGTCCGGTGCATCCGGCTCCTGCCGCAGCGGTTCATAGGTAAAGCTGCTCTTTTTCAGCAGAAATGCCTGTGTCAGCAGCCGTGTCAGCTCCGAAACATCAGTGGTCTGTCCGGCACAGCCGCGAGTCCAGCACAGCTCCGTATCGGAAGCGGCCCACGCAGAGGGCGTCATGGCGGAATCCGTCTCTGCGGCAGCCCGCTGCGCGGCGGCACGGAGCGCGTCGGTATCCAGCTCCGGTTCCTCCCATTCCACAACCCGGGCGGTCAGAAGGCTGCTTAGCCAGTCCCACAGATCCCGCCGCAGGTCGCCGCTGCGGCCGTAACGGTAAAGTACCTCCGCCTCCGCCTCGGCATCCTGTGCAAGCCCTGCCTCGGCAGCGGTAACGGTAAAGGAATATCCGTCCGGATACGATACGGTCACGGAGAAATCATTCCCCGCGCCCACGCCTGCAGCCTGCAGGGCAGCCACCGCATCTTCCACGGTAAGGTTCCCCAGCTCCAGTCCCCGAAGCCGCTGATGGGGAAACAGAAGCTCCGTATTTTTGGCGCGAAAGCCGCCCCAGAAGAGCAGCGCCGTCAACGCCAGCGGAATCAGCCACAATAAGTATCTTAACCCTGCCAGAGGGGATCTGCGATTCATATATGAAATGCTCCCTTATTTACTCCGATATCGAGTTTCCGCCTGCGCGTCCAGCAGTTCGCCGATCAGCTGATTGCTGACCAGAAATCCCTGCGGTGTAAAACGCCAGCGCCCGTCCACCTGCTTTGCAAACCCCATCCGCACATAACCCTGCAGCAGCTTTTCCAGCGGTGCAAAGGGTACCCGCCACCGTTCCTCCAGCTCCCTGCCGGAAATGCCGGAGGTAGTTCGCAGACCCAGCATGATATATTCGCTGGCCTGCTCGTACAGCGAAATATCCTCCATCTCGCTGAGCAGCGGTGCGCCGCTCTCTACGGCGCTGATATAGGCCTCCGCATCCGGCAGGCAGGTATAGCGCCGCCGGTTCATCAGGGAAGCGGCGGAGGCGCCGAAACCCGCATAGTCCTTCAGCTGCCAGTATTTCAGGTTGTGTCGGGAGGCATAACCACGGCGGGCAAAGTTGGAGATCTCATATTGTGCATAACCGGCTGACGCCAGCGTATCCACGGCATAGAGGTACAGATCCGCCTGCAGGTCATCATCGGGAATATTGGGGGAATTGCGGTACTGCCACAGCGGCGTCCCCTCCTCGATTTTCAGACCGTAGCAGCTGAGATGCTCCGGGTTCAGCTCCATCGCACGTCCCAGCGTATCCGACCAGTCCTCCCGGCTCTGGGCGGGCAGACCATACATCAGATCCAGACTCACATTTTGGAAACCGGCTTCCCGGGCGGCGGCCACCGCCTCCGGCACCTGTGACCAGCTGTGCCGCCGGTTCAGAAAACGGAGGATCGCGTCATTGGCGCTCTGCGCGCCGATGGAGATGCGGTTGAAGCCTGCGCGGCGCAATTCCTTCAGCTCGGGCAGATAAACGCTGTCCGGATTGGCTTCCAGCGTCACCTCGCTGTCCACCAGAACGCGAAAATGCTTCTTCATGGCGGAAAACAGCCGGATCAGATTGCCCGCCCCGTACCAGCTGGGCGTTCCGCCGCCGAAATACACGGTGTCCACCAGACAGTTCTCCATCCGGGGGGCAAATTCCTGCATATGCCGCAGCACTGCCGCCTGATACCGGGGAATCAGATCCCGGCGGTTCGCCGTGGAGCAGAAGTCGCAGTAGGTGCAGCGGCTGGCGCAGAACGGAATATGTACATAGATACCCACATGCTGATTCTCCACGATACCGCGCCCCCTTTCTACCTGCAGATTTCGACAGGACATCAGTATAGCACAGCTTTTCGGAATTGCACAGAGAAATCCGATCCAAACAGAGAAAATTGAAAAAACTCTTGACAAGCACCCCTGTTTCGTGCAAAATACGATTATCATTTAACGAAAGGTAGTGCATTCCTTGGAGAGCCGTTATATCGTGGGTTTCCTGTTTACGAATCAGCAGGCGATGGAATGTGCTGCCCGCATTTGATGCGTGCGGATGACGATCCACCGCCGGTTTTCGTATGAAAAACGGACGGCGGATTTTTTATTGCCGTTCGTGCAGTCAACACAGGAACGGAGTGAAGAACCATGGAGAAGTATTATCAGCCCGGCATTGAGACCATGCCCCGCGCCGCGCTGCAGCATCTGCAGAGCGCCCGTCTGGTGCAGCAGGTTCGCCATGTCTGGGAACATCTGCCCTATTACCGGGCAAAAATGGAAGAAAAAGGCGTGACACCGGAGGATATCCGGGGCATTGAGGATCTGCACAAGCTGCCTTTTCTGACGAAGAACGATCTGCGGGAGGCATATCCGCAGGGGATGCTGGCCGTACCGCTGACCGACTGCGTGCGGGTGCATTCCACCTCCGGCACCACCGGCAAGCGGGTGCTGGTCTACTATACGCAGAAGGACATTGATCTCTGGGAGGACTGCTGTGCCCGTGCGCTTTCCGCCGCAGGGGCCGATGACGATGATGTGTGTCAGGTGTGCTACGGCTACGGTCTGTTCACCGGCGGCGCCGGTCTCCACGGCGGCAGTCATAAAGTTGGCTGTCTGACCCTGCCCATGTCCACCGGCAACACCGATCGGCAGCTCCAGCTTGCCGCCGATCTGGGCACCACCGTGCTGTGCTGCACTCCCTCCTACGCTGCCTATCTGGCGGAGACCGCCATCAGCACCGGCATCCGGGATCGGCTGAAGCTGAAAGCCGGTATCTTCGGTGCCGAGGCATGGACAGAGGAAATGCGGCAGGATATCCAGAACAAGCTGGGTCTGCGTGCCTATGATATCTACGGCCTCACCGAGCTCAGCGGCCCCGGTGTGGCGTTTGAATGCAGCGCCCAGAAGGGTATGCACATCTGTGAGGATCACTTCCTTGCGGAGATCATCGACCCGGTAACGGAGGAACCGCTTCCTCCCGGCTCCCGGGGCGAGCTGGTATTCACCAGCCTGACCAAGACGGCCTTCCCCGTGCTGCGCTATCGCACCAAGGACATCTGCGTGCTGGATGACACGCCCTGCTCCTGCGGCCGCACCCACATCCGCATGTCCAAGCCGCTGGGCCGCTCGGATGATATGCTGATCATCCGCGGTG
>DCGQ01000042.1:0-43302 GCA_002314635.1 Clostridiales bacterium UBA1774 | reverse complement strand
GTCAACGTATTCCCCAGCCAGATCGAATCGGTGCTGCTGGAATGCGGTATGTCCAGCAATTATCAGATCATCGTGGATCGGGTGAACAACACCGACACCTTCGATGTGCTGGCGGAGCTGACCCCGGAGCTGATGTCCGACTCCGTCACCGATATCACCAAGAAGGAAAAGCAGCTTTCCGGCGCATTGAAAGCCATGCTCGGCATTCAGGCTAAGGTGCGGCTGGTAGCGCCCCGCAGCATCGAACGCAGCGAGGGCAAAGCCAAGCGCGTCATCGACAAACGAAATCTTTACTGAGGAGGGATCATCGTGATTGTCCAGCAATTATCCGTATTTCTGGAGAACCGGCCCGGCCAGCTCAGCGATTTTGTGCATATACTGGCGGAAAATCAGGTGGATCTGCAGGCGCTGTCCATTGCCGAAAGTCAGGACTACGGCGTCGCGCGGATCATTGTGGATCGTCCGCGGGATACTGCGGCGCTGCTGTCCGAACACAACTGGGTCTGCACCGTGACCCCCGTTCTGACGGTGACGGTCCCGGATGAACCGGGCAGTCTTACCCGGATCCTGGGTGTTCTGGCAGAAAACGAAATCAGTCTCAGCTACAGCTACGCCTTCTTCGGACGCAGCTCCGGCAGCGCTACCATCGTACTGCGGACGCCGGATTCGGAAAAGGCCGAGCTGCTGCTTCGCAAGGCCGGCATCGACTGCTGACAGACAGCGCTGTACTCCAAACGCATCGGGGTACAGCGCTGCTTTATGTTTCCGTTCCTTGTCAGAAAAAGGGGGTTATTTTCTTGACAAAGCAGGTAGCATTGTATACAATATGTAAACGCAGATTTTCATACAACATTATATAAAGCGCATGAAAGGAAGGCCCCTCCAATGGCAAACGAAAAGTATGTAAAAATGGTCGCAGAGAAGAATTTCAAGAAGCTTGGCAAGCTGTCTGAGAAGAAGAATGTGCAGGAAGCCATTGATGTGGCGGAAGCCTGCGGCACCGGCCGCAGTGAAGAATGCCGCAACATTCTGACCGACATTCTCGCCCGTCCCGAGAGAGAAGCCAAGCTTGCCGCCGCAAAGGCTATGGGTCTGCTGCACTATGATCCCGACAGCCAGATTGAGCGTCTGCGCCATGTTATGACCGATAATGACCCTGAGCTGGCTCAGGTGGTGAAGGACTCCATCGAAGCACTCCGCTCCTATACCCGCGAAAACAAGAAGGGCTGAGCTTCCGAACAGAAAAATCCGGCAGAGAGCTTTATGCTCCCTGCCGGTTTTCTGTTTACTTCTGTTCTTCCGGTTTTTTCTTGCCGCACTTGCCGCAGTAGTCGCACTTCTTCTTGGGGTCGAAGGTGCACATACCTTCCACCTTGGGTGGGAAGCCGAAGGGACGGCGCTTCTCCGGCGGAGGCAGCTTCCGGCCGCACTTGCCGCAGTAGTCGCACTTCTTGCTGGCGTCCAGCACGCAGGGGACCCGGCCGTTGAAGGTGGTGAAGCCGGTATAGGTCAGCTTCTTTACGCCGTCCACCTCTGCATACTGATAGGTGCCGAACTCGCCGCGCAGATGAACCACCTCAAAGTATACCGGCTTGCCTACGCGCCGATACTCCAGCGGGCAGTGCCACCAGTAGGCGGGAATGCGGACGATGGTGGGTTTGGTAATGATGTGTTCTTCCATGTGATCCAGATCGGGTCCGATCCAGAAGCTGATCTCCGCGTCAAAGGAGCCGAAGGGATCCGCCACATCATAGCCCATGAAGCACAGATACTCTTCCTCGCTGTGGAAGTTGGAAACGCGATCCACAAAGGCTTCCTTCATATAGCAGCGATAGGAGGCATACAGGTCGGATTCGGCCATGCAGCCCTTGCCGCGGAAGTAAGCCTGATAGGTGGGCATAAAATCGCCCCACATGGTATTGTATTCCTTTTCGAATACATGAATCAGATGGTCATAGCGTCCCATGCTCAGCCCTCCTTATCCATGCATTTCCCGCAGAAGCTGCAGGTCTTGCTGCTGTCCAGTTTGCAGGGGCTGACCCCGTGCATGATGGCTTCCTTGTAGGGGCGGCCCTTGCTGTCCACCCGGCGATGGATCTGGTAATACCGGGAGTTCAGCAGCACCGGCTGGAAGAACAGTGGCTTACCCAGCCGGGTGATCTCCAGCGGTCCGTGCCAGAACAGGCCGGGCACCTTGATCATGGTGGGCTTGTCAATGACGATCTTCTCCATATCGTCCGGATCCTCGCCCATGTAGAACACGATTTCCGCATCGAAGGAGTCAAACGCATCCCGCAGGTCATGACCCACGAAGGCCAGATACTCATCCTCCCGGTGGTAATGTGCCTCGCTGTCGATGATGCCGGGTTTCATGTAGGCTCGATAGGGCAGCGTGACCTGAGACCCGGGAACGGACATTTCGCCCCGGAAATAGGCCTGTACCGGCGGCAGCATACCGCCATGGGTTTCCTCTTTGGGAAACTCGAAAAACAGCCAGTCAAATTCTGCCATGCTGATCTCTCCTGATTCTCAGATTATTCTACGTCCCCGAAGCCGGGGTCATTTTGATGCCAGTATACATGACCCATCCGGCAAAATCAAGGGCGGCGCCGAAAATACATAGCAGGCAATCCGATTTTACCGGGAAAAACAATGCTGCCCTCCCCGGGGTCGTGGGGAGGGCAGCACTGTTTCGGGGGAAATCATGAAAAGAGGAAAGAGGGTATATCATGAAACGGACCTTTGCGGACGATCCGCTTTCATGCGTTTATGTACGGTTTCGCGCCGTTCTGGTGGCCGATGCCCCATTTCTGCGCCGGTTTTCCCGGGCAAGTCTGCGGGAGTACAGCTCCTGCTCATAGTCCAGATAGATCTGCCGGGTCTGTTCTTCGGTCAGATGCTGGCTGAATTTTCCGTAGCTCTGCCCCACACACCCTGCGGCCCAGTTGATAGCGTCCAGCTTCTGGGAGGAAGTAAGCGTATTCTCTGTCATTCTCATGCAGACATTCCTTTCCCGCTGTCCCGGGAAGGGAATATTTCCCCTCCCGATCACAGCCATAGGTTGAGCGGCCGAGGGGGAGCGGAAAATAACAGGACAACTGATCTGCAAGAATCGTTTCCGGTGGTGATCGTCTCCCGCCTCTGTTTGTGGATAAAGAATAACACGCAGGTGTAAACAGTGCAGGAACAATCTGGAAACAAACCGTGAATATCTGTAAATAAATTATGAACAGCCTATCCACGGTACAGCCGTTTCAGAACACGGCTGACGTTTTCATCCGAATACTCCAGTTCAGCGGAATAAAGGCGGCACAGTTCCCGGAAGGCAGCTTCGCTTCGTTCTCCCCCCGCTTCCCACAGCCGCGGCAGCAGCTCCGTGATCAGCAGCGCATAGCCTGCACCCCGAACCGGATACCGGGGAAGGTGCCGGTAAAGCAGGTAACATAGCAGCTGCTCTCCCATTCGCTCCGAAGCTGCATCCCACCTTGGTTCCGTTTCCGGACTGCGGCGCAGCGCTTCCAATGCTTCGCCCCATGGTGCCTCCATCCGCTCCAGTCTCAGCAGGAAGGCCGCCCAGTCTCCGAAGTGCGCCGCCTTCGGTGCGCCGGTTTCCCGGTACAGCGCCGCAAGCCGCTCCGGCATCGGCCTTGTCCGGTCCTGTGCCAGAACCAGCAGTCTGTCACGGAAGGCCAGCAGTCCCGTCTGCCGTGGAGACAGCGGGCGGATGGGTTCTTCATCCCCCGGCCGTTCTGTAATCCGCATGGGCGTTTCCCGGGTGAGGATCAGCCGACAGGCTTCCTCGCAGCAGAGTCCCAATCCCAGCTCCGTCCGATCCGGGAAAAAGCTGCGAAACCGGGGATGGTCGGTGCAGATCTGGCACAGTGCCCCCTCCCCCAGACGCAGGATCAGCTCGCACAGGCCGTCCTCCTGCAGAAACGGACAGCGTTCCCGTGCATCCAGCCGGAAATGGGCGCCCTCCTCCGTTTCCTCAATGCAGCTGCGGAGCTTTTTCCCCGTTCCGCCCGGGATCCGGCGGTAGAAATCCAGCGTATCTTCGTCAATGTCGATTTCCCAGCCCTTGCAGCAGCTGTGACGGCATTCCCCTTTGATGCAGTGAAATTCGGACAGATAGTCCGGTTCAAAACAGCGCATGATCCGTTCCTCCACGCTTGACAGCAGATGTTTTCTCCCCTATAGTGGGGCAGGGTGATATAATTTGGACTATATTCAGGCAATTCGGTGCTTTCGTCCCGGCTGCGAGCAGGAGCAGCGGGATCAGGACTTTTTTCTTCGTTTCGCCGCGAAAAACCCGGACTGTCTCAGCCGGGACAATGATCTTGCCCATTTTACTGCCTCCGCATGGGTGACAGATACCCGCCGCGAGCAGGTTCTTCTGATTTACCACAATATCTATCACAGCTGGACATGGACCGGCGGCCACGCCGACGGAGAAGCCGACCTGCTGGCCGTTGCGCTGCGGGAGCTGACGGAGGAAACCGGCGTCACCGGCCGCCCGGTTTCGGATGTGCCGATTTCTCTGGAATCGCTCACCGTGGACGGGCACCTCAAGCGGGGCAGCTATGTACACTCCCACCTGCACCTGAACCTGACCTATCTGCTGGAAGCCGACCCCTCCGCCCTGCTCCGTCACAAGCCGGATGAAAATGCCGCCGTCCGCTGGTTCTCCCCGGAGGACGCGCTGGCTGCCGGCACGGAACCGTGGATGACAGAGCGGGTATACCGAAAGCTGAACGAGCGAATGCGAAGTCTTTGAAAAAAACCACCAAGGCCATCTAAGCTTTGGTGGTTTTCGTTTTAACCCTCCGGAAGCTCGATCTCCGCTTCCGATTCTGCGGGAATCGTGGCGCTGCCGGTTCGATGCTCCGGCGTCACCTCATCAAAGGTCATGACCACGGTAAGCTCCTGTCCGTCTCGCCACACACGAAGCTCCACGCTGTCTCCGGCCCGGTAGTTCTTCTTGGCGTTCACCAGCTCCTGCATGGAGGTAATGGGAGCGTTTCCCATTCGGATGATGATATCATTTTTCCGCAGTCCAGCCTTTTCGCCGCAAAGTCCCGGTTCTACCGAGTAGATCAGCGCACCGGCAGGAGAATCCTCCCGCAGCTGACCCTCCACCGCAGTACTGACGGTGATGCCCATCAGCGGGCGGCCCCGCACGAAGCCGTTTTCCTTCAGCTGACCGGCAATTTCGATGGCCAGATCAATGGGCGTGGCAAAGCCGATGCCCTCGGTGGTCAAATCCACATACTTGGCAGTGACCATGCCCACCACATTGCCCTGCGTGTCGTACACCGGCCCGCCGGAATTGCCCGGGTTCACCGCTGCGTCCAGCTGAAACAGCTGCAGGGTGGTGCCGTCGCTGAAGGTGACGGACCGATCCAGTCCGCTGACGATACCGGAGGTGATGGTAAATTTCAGATTCTGTGCCGGATGACCCATGACATATACGGTCTGGCAGGGTCTCACATTCTTCACGGTGCCGATGGCGGCAGGCTGCAATCCCGCCGCATCGATTTTCAGCAGCGCCACATCCGTATCCGTATCGGCGCCGACGATCACGCTTTCATAGGTGCTGCCGTCGGAAAACTCCACGGTCATGCTCTCCCCTGCTGCCTGTGCATCGGATACGCAGTGGGCATTGGTCAGAATATAACCGTCGGAGGAAAGCACGATGCCGCTGCCGGAAACAGTGCCGGTCACTTCGCCGTTCTCATCGTACTCCTTCCAGTACAGATACACGGTCTCCGCCATGGCGCGATCATAGATTTCGGTGGAATCCGGCTCCGCCCGCAGCCAGTAAGCCGCAGAGGACGCCATCAGCTCCGAATCGCTGACGCGGTTTCCGGACAGGGTCGTGATATTGACGCCGGAATACACGATTCCCACGCTGACAGCGCCCAGCAGGATCACCAGTACCGCCGTCAGCGCCAGTCCCAGACCGGGTTTTGCGGAATTTCTCTCTTTCATTCGCTTACTCCTTCCTGTGGTGAACGTGTTTTTCCAGCCGTTCTCTTGCTTTCTCCAACACACCGTATAACTCCGCCGCCGCGGCAGTCAGTTCCTCCGGCGGCTGGGAACGCAGCCGCCTTCTGGGCATCACGCCGCTCTGCCACTCCTCCCGGATCGTCCCATAACGCTCCCATGCGCGGCGGACACTGTCCTCCCAGGAAAGGTACAACCGCTGCTGGGCATTTTCGCCGATGCGGGACAGCCGTTCTCTTGAGGACTGCAGCAGGGCCTCACCCAGCGCCTCGCCGCTTTCCGGGATCAGCAGACCGGATTCCCCGTCCGTCACCCCTTCCGCAGCGCAGGAGTCCCGAATCAGCAGCGCGGGCACGGCGCAGGCCGCTGCCTCCCGAACCACCAGACCGAAGGTGTCAAAGGTAGAGGGAAAGAGCAGCAGATCCGCCCGGCTGTACCAGCAGCGCAGCACCTCCCGGTCGAAAACCGGGCCGGTGAAGATCACCTGGGGCAACAGTCCCAGACGCTCCGCTTCCGCCCGAACCTCCGCTTCATCGCCCCCGCCGCCCACAAAGACCATGCGGAAGGGTTTTCCGGCGGATTTCAGGCGGCGCAGACCCTCCAGTATCAGCCGCAGACCCTTATACCACATCAGTCTGCCTACAAACAGGTAGACCGGGCAGTCCTCCGGCAGATCATAACCCCCGGTGACGGCGGCGATTTCCTGTTTCTCCGGGCGGCCCCGGGACAGATCCACCCCGTTCTCCATCACCCGGTATTCACCTTCATAGCCAAGAGAACGCAGGTTTTCCCCCGCTCCCCGGCTCACCACCCAGACTTCATCGCAGGCTTCGATGTTATTGACCAGCAGCCGGATGGCAGCCTCCTGCAGCAGATGGCCCCGGATGGCATTCTGAATGTCGATATCGAACTTGGTATGATAGGTCAGCACCAGCGGGGTGTCCGTCAACTCCCGCAGCGCACGACCCAGAATTGCGGAGGACACCGGACAGTGAGCATGGAGCAGCTCCGGCCCCCGCTCCGTGATGCGGCGGATGGCCCCCAGCTCCAGCGGCATACCCGCCCGGTAGCCTACCAGCCTGTCCGTTGGCAGACTGGGATAGCGCACCACCGGGAAGGGGTATTCGTCCTTCACGCCCGGGTATTCCGGTATGGCCACCTCGCAGGAGCCCAGAGACCGGGTGATGATCTCCGCATAGTTCAGCACCGCGTTGCTCACCCCGTCGATCTGCGGCGGGAAAGAATCATTCATCAAACAGATATTCATGCCTGTACCTTAGTCCATGCCGCAACCGCGGCGAAAAAAGCTTACTTCTCGATCAGCCAGCCGTCCAGACACACGCCGCAGGCGTCATCCACCTTGCGGGCAAAGGCCTCGGGATAATCCTGCTTCCACTGTGCCCAATCCGCCTCCGTCACCTTTTCCACTTCCGTCAGGAAGCCGCTGACCGCCATGCCGGTGGCATTGCGGGAGGTGGAGGCTCTGGGGGTGATGGTGTTGATGGCGCCGCCTCGATCCAGCCAGCCGGGAATGATGGGATCCAGACGGGAGCCGTGATCCACATAACACACGCCGGGCATTAGGCGTTCCGTCACATAAGCGCCGCAGAGCACAATACCCCGCTCGTTAAAGACCTTGACAATGTCGCCGTGCCGGATGCCCCGTTTCTCCGCTTCCTTGGGATTCAGCCACACCGGCTCATACAGATACCCGTCCTCACCCTTTACCTTCATGGTCTCGATCTCGCGGGTCCACAGGATATCGTCGCACTGGGCATGCATCCGCCAGCGGCCGTGGTTGGACATACACAGCAGTGGGTATTTCTTCGCCCGCTCCGAGCTGATGCGCTCATCGTGACTGGGGCCTTTTTCGATCCAGTGCGGCACGGGGGGACGCTCCGGGTCGTCCGGCGTCATCTCCGCGATCTGGGTGGAGCTGTATTCCAGCTTGCCGGTAGGCGTACTCAGCGGATTCTCCGCCGGATCTTCATAGAATTTCAGCAGACCGGCAGGCAGCGCCTCCAGTTCCTCCTTCGTCTTACAGGGGATGACGAAGATCTTCTGCTTCTGAAATTCCTCCCATGTCAGGTAATCCTCGCAGCCGGAGGCCTTATACATGAAGCGCACCCGCTCCTCATGGCTCAGCTTTCCGGTATACGCGTCGTAATACTCCTGCCCCAGCTTCTGCGCCACGCGAGCGCACACATCAAAGTCCGTCAGGCTTTCGCCCACCGGCTCACAGCTTGGCTCCGCCAGATAGATGCTGGTGAAGGCACCGGAGGACATATCGTTTGCCAGATCGGGCATCTCGTGCTTGGTGGCCACCGGGAAAATCAGGTCGGCAAAATAGCAGTCGTTTTCCAGCCAGGGATGCTGGGCAATGATGGTCTCGATGCTCTCATCCCGATAGGCGCGGATGCTGGCATTGCCGTCATTCCAGCAGGTGACCTGACAGGGCGCATCCGTCCAGATCATATGGATCCGACTCAGCCCCGGTCTGGGGTACTGCATCTGCTGGAACTGGTACTGCTGGGTGGGATAGCGGTAGTTATTGGGGCCGGGCTGCTGGCTGGAGGAAAAGCACTGGAGGCCCCGCCACTCCGCGTGCCCATTCAGAATCGCCTCATGGATCAGGCAGCGGGGGATGAACTGCTTGGGTGCGGGCAGCTGCCGATACAGGTCGATCAGCTCCGGTGCCCGCTTTTTCTGCTCCTCGTTCAGCAGGAAGCGGCCTGCGATGTTGATATGCGGCTCCAGATCGCCCTCCACCGGATGCAGCGGGTCGGCGCAGGCGGTGATCTTCGGCACAAACTGGCCCTGATAGGGCACCGGATAATCCCGGTTCCACAGGTTCCATTCGATCATCTTAGCCTGATGCACACCGGGTCTGCCCAAACCCTGCATACCCAGCAGCATGACCTCCAGACGGGCAGGCTCGGAGGCATAGGGGCCGCGGATATAGGGGCCGCCGTTGCCGTGGATGATGCTGGCGGTGTTCTTCGCCCAGGTGCGGGCCAGCGCCTTGATCGTCCACTCCGGGGTTCCGCATTTTTCGCTGGCCCACGCGGGAGTCTTGGGGATCCCGTCCTCCCGGCCCAGCACATAATCCTCGAATTTGTCAAAGCCATAGGCATGGCTCTCGATATACTGCTTATCGTAGGTGCCCTCGGTGAGCCACACATAGGCAATGGCAAGCTGCATGGCCACATCCGTATTGGGCAGAATGGGGATCCACTTGTCCGCATGGATGGCCGCGCCGTAGTTCAGGTCCGGGCACACATAGATGCTTTTGATACCGATGCGGGTGAACCAGGAGCACAGGCGGCTGGGCAGATTCATGCCGAAGCCCCGGGGCGTGGTCTCCGGATCGCAGCCCCAGAACAGCAGCATATCGCTGTGCTTCGCAATGTCCGGGTACAGATTGGTCTGCGGCGCCATCTCGCCCACCGGCTCACAGCCCCACACATATTTGGCGCCCCAGAACCAGCCTTCCCAGGAGTCCATGTTCCGCATCTGCAGGGTATAACCGCCCATCAGACTCAGCAGCCGGTTGGGACAGCCGTGACTGGGCGCGGTGTTTTTCCCTTCGCCGTGCATATCCGCCTGACAGAGAACCGCTTCGCAGCCATAGGTCTCCTTCATGCGCCGAAGCTCGTCCGCCGCGATCTGGGCAGCCTCGTCCCACGAAATCCGCACATAGCGGCTGACGCCCCGGTTTTGGGGATTCCGCTCTCCCTTCGGGTCCCAGTCCACCCGCTTCAGCGGCCAGCGCACCCGGTTCCGGGAGTAGACCCGGGTCCGGTAGCCAAGGCCGAATGGGGTGATGGTCACCCGGTCCGGTGCGGAGAAGCGGGAGCCTCTCGCCTCCATGACCCAGGGATTGCAGCTTTCCTCCGTATATTTCGTATCGTAAAAATACGGTCTGATCCGGGTAATTCTGCCGTCGTTGGAATCCACCACGCAGGGGCCGCCGCTTTCCGGCCCCATCAGGCTAAAGCTGCTCAGGCAGCGTTTATCCGGCGTGAAAGCCCGTTTCTGCTCCATATCGTTCCTCCGTACTGTGTATCTCATTCGCCCTTTCCGTTATGGGCGTAGTATATTCTGTATCAAGTTATTATATCCCATTCCCGGGCATAGGTCAATCTCCGTTTCGTCTTTTCAAGTCCCGCTTGCTTTTCCTGTGCATTCTGATTTATAATACCGATATGAAATACACAGTGCCCGTCCGTTTCGGCGCACTGTCGATGGGGGTGCCTTTCCATGGATATCACGAATACGCCGGCCATCCGCGGCTTTGCCCGTATGTGCTACGACGGCTGGCTGCAGGGCTGGCATGAACGCAACGGCGGCAATCTGACCTATCGGATGACGGCGGATGAGGTTTCGGCCTGCTGTCCCGCCTTTACCGACACACATCCGTGGGTGCCCATGGAGGTATCCGATCCCAGTCTGGGCGGCGAGTTTTTCCTCGCCACCGGCAGCGGCAAATATATGCGGAACATTCCGGAGGACCCGGTTCACAATATCGGCATTGTGGAAATCAGTCCGGACGGGGCACAGCGCCGCATCGTCTGGGGTCTGGAGGGCGGCGGCCGCCCTACCAGCGAGTTTGACAGTCACTATCTCTGCCATGTGGTTCGTGCCGCCGCCACAGGCGGTCAGTGCCGGGTCATGTACCACGCCCACCCGGCCCATATCGTGGCGCTGACCTTTGTGCTGCCGCTGACGGCCAAGGCGTTCAGCCGCGCTCTCTGGCAGAGTGAGACCGAGTGCCCCATGGTGTTCCCCAACGGCGTGGGTGTGGTGGAGTGGATGGTTCCCGGCGGCAAAAAAATCGCCGAGGCCACCCGTCAGGCCATGGCACAGTATGATGCGGTGGTCTGGGCGCACCACGGACTTTTTACCTCCGGGCCGGATTTTGACTCCGCCTTCGGCCTGATGCACACCATCGAAAAGGCCGCGCAGATCCGGGTGCTGGCGCTGTCTGCCGGTCAGGGGCAGCTGCGGCAGGTCATTCCCGACGAGGGACTCAAGGAAGTAGCAGAAGCATACGGGCACAGCCTGAATGAAGATTTGCTGTAACCGACGGAAGAAAGGATGATTGGAATGGCAACTGTAGGCAGCTTCCGCAATTCTCTGAATGGCTTCAACAAGCAGGATGTGGCAAACTATCTGGAATCCGCCGCTTCCCGGTACAATGTTCTGAAAATCGAGCGGGACGCGCTCCTGAAAGAGCGGGACGAGCTGAAAGCCGCCCAGCAGACTTTGAAGGATGACGCGGCAAAAGCACAGAAGAAGGCAGCGGAAGTGCAGAAAACCGCGTCTGAAACCCAGTCCGCGCTGGATGTTCTGCAGGAAGAACTGATCGCCGGTAAAGAGCGGGAGGATTCCCTGCAGCTGGAGCTGGACGAGTTGAAGGAGGAGCTTTCCCGGTGCAGGGCGCAGCTGGACAGCGCTGAAAACGCGCTGCGGGACAAAACCAATGCGGCAGCTCAGCTGGAACAGCAGCTCCGCGCCATGAAGCAGCACACGGAAACCCGGCAGGCCGCACAGCAGGACGCTGCCGCGCAGGAGCTTGCGAAGCTGCGTGCCCGCTATGACGCGGACACGGCGGAGCTGGCAGACGCACGGGTACAGCTGGCGGCAAATGCCGAGCGGCTGGCAGAATATGACGCGGTCAGCAGCCGGGTCGCACGGCTGGAGCTGGATTCCACCCGCCGCGCCTATGAGATCGAAAAAGAAGCGCAGCAGAAGGCGCAGGATATCGTGAACGCCGCCCGGCTGGAGCAGAACGCCATGCAGGTACGGCAGGGCGAAATGGCGGACAGCTTCCGTTCCGCCGTGGGCAAGGTCTCCGATGAGGCTGCCGCCGGCGCCCGTCTGGTGGAGGCGGAGCTGAACCGGCTTCGTGCCCGCCTGCTGGAGCTTTCCGAAACGCTGACCGGCTCGGCAGGGACACTCTGTGACTTTATTCCCGAAACCGATGCAGAAAATACGGAGGCGGAACAGGCAGATGCATGAAACATACGGAGATCTGATCCGGCAGCGCAAAAGCTTCCGCAGCTTCCGTCAGGAACCGCTGCCGGAAGCGCTGATGGAGGGTCTGATTGATTTTCTTTCCGATTTGACTCCGCCGGAAGCGGAGATCGACTGGAATTTTGATACGCTTCCCTATCTGGACATGGTGAAGCTGTGCAGCACCGAGCCGGGGGTGAAGGCCCCCTGTTACCTGATTCTGCGGGCGGAGCGGAAGCGGTTCAGCCTGCAGAACTGCGGTTATCTGGGTGAGCGGGCGGTGCTGTGGCTCACGGAGCAGGGCATTGCCACCTGCTGGCAGGGCAGCGTGCAGATCCGGTCGGACGCGGACTTTGAGGGCAGTCTGCCTTTTGTCACTGCCATCGCACTGGGTTATTCGGACGAACCCTTCCGGAAATCGGAGGCGGAGTTTGACCGGAAGCCTTATGACAAGGTGGTTTTTAACCGGGAGGAGAAATACCGGCCGATTCTGGAGCTGGGCAGGCTTTCCCCCTCCTCTTTCAACCGGCAGCCCTGCGTATTCGTCACCGATGACCGGCAGCGGATCCACCTGTTCCGGAAAAAGAGTCTGCTTCCCAATCCGGTTCAGGAATTTCAGCAGTGCGTGGACGCAGGCGCGGCCATGGCCCATCTGGAGCTGGGAGCGCTGGAACAGGGTTATACGCCGAAGTTCAACCGGATGTACCCCATGCCCCGTTTCAAGGCCGGTCTCACCTATCAGATCAGCGTGGAGCTTTCCTGAGTATCAAAAGCACCGAAGCCGCGGCCTCGGTGCTTTTCTCCGTTCTGTTTATTTCTGCTCCCGCAGACCGTAATGCTCGATCACATAGTCCATATCCTTGTCGCCTCTGCCGGACAGGTTGATGAGGATGGAGCCGGTTTTCATCTGCTTCGCCATCCGGATAGCCTGTGCCACTGCATGGCTGCTCTCGATGGCGGGAATAATACCTTCCAGACGGCTCAGGGCGAAGAATGCGTCAATGGCCTCGTCATCGGAAATGGTGTCATAGCGCACGCGGCCGATATCATGCCAGAAGGCGTGCTCCGGACCGGAGGAAGGATAGTCCAGACCGCTGGCCACGGAGTAGACCGGGGCAGGTTCGCCGTTTTCGTCCTTCAGCATCAGGCTGTTGAAGCCGTGCATGATGCCCTCGGTGCCGTACTGCAGGCTGGCCGCATGGTCGCCCAGCTTGGGACCTCTGCCCAGTGGTTCCACGCCAACGATATCCACCGGGTCATTGATAAAGCCGGAGAAGAAACCGGCAGCATTGGAGCCGCCGCCCACACAGGCGGTGATCACGTCCGGCAGCTCGCCGGTCATCTCCAGAAACTGCTCTCTGGCCTCGATGCCCACCACCTTCTGGAATTCGCGCACCATCATGGGGAAGGGATGGGGGCCAAGGACGGAGCCGATGCAGTAGATGCAGTCCTTATATTCCCGGCTGTAGGCCGCAAACGCAGCGTCCACCGCTTCCTTCAGCGTGGCAAGACCTTCGGTGACTTCCACCACCCGGGCGCCCAGAATCTTCATCCGGGCCACATTGGGAGCCTGTTTCTTAATATCCACGCTGCCCATATAGATATCGCATTCCAGACCGAAGTAAGCCGCAGCGGTGGCCAGTGCCACGCCATGCTGACCGGCGCCGGTCTCGGCAATGATCTTCTTCTTGCCCATGTACTTGGCCAGCAGTGCTTCGCCCATGCAGTGGTTCAGTTTGTGGGCGCCGGTATGGTTCAGATCCTCCCGCTTGGCATAGAGCTGCACATGGCCCAGCGAATTGGACAGACGCTCCAGATGGCTGATGGGGGTGGGACGGCCCTGAAATTCCTTGCGGATGCGCCGCAGCTCGCTGATGAACCGGTCGCTCTTGCAGATGGTGAAATAGGCTTCCGTGATCTCCGCCATGGCCGCCTGCAGCTCCGGTGCGATGTAGCAGCCGCCGTATTTACCAAAGAACCCGGCTTCATCGGGGTAATGCTTGAAATAGGTCTCCATATCAATGCCGTTCATATTCATTTTATCTTCCTCCTCTGAAAAATAACAAACCCTGCCCCAGCTTTTCTTGCTGGGACAGGGTCGAAAATCGAACCTGCGGTACCACCCGGCTTGCGCGTCGCGCCTCTCTCCCCGCACTGTCATGCGGCGGCCTTTTATCACGGAGCGCCTCTCTCCGTCTCGCATAAACGGGTCGCCCCGTTTTCCGCTCGCCCTCCGAAGTCCATTCACACGATCCCGTCCGTACTGCGTTCCCAGCACCCGCAGCTCTCTGCAACATCCGATGACCGGCTACTTCCTCTTCCTCTACGGTTTAGCGCAGTATAACACAGGTGCAGGAGGCGTGTCAAGTACAATTTCGGAAGCAGTTGACTTTTTCGCCCGCTCTGCTACAATTCGCATATCCGGAAAGAATGAGGTATCACCATGAAAAAAAATATTCGTCAGTTTATGATCTATCTGGTGGTGGGCGGTCTTGCCACGCTGGTGGAATGGGGTCTGTTCTGGCTCCTGAACAAGCCGCTCAGCATGGACTACCGCATTGCCACCACCATTGCATACGCACTCTCCACACTGGCCAACTGGTTTTTCGGAAAAGTGCTGCTGTTCAAGGAAAAGCAGAACATCTGGAAGGAGCTGGGCAGCATCTATCTGACCTCGCTGATCGGCTGGGGCATGAATCTGCTCATCATGTGGATCGCCGTGCAGAAGCTGGCTCTGCCCGAAATGCTCTCGAAGATGGGCGCAACCGCCATCGTTTTCTTCTGGAATTTCCTTGTGCGGAAGCTGCTGATCTACCGGGTCTGACCGCTTTTCTGTTTTACAGATCCTCCGGCGGCAGCAGGGGGATCCCGTCCCACAGGTCGCCGCTGGGATCGATCATCCGCAGGCTCTCCCGCATCAGCGTACCGCCGCTCTCTCCGGGGGCAAGCACCTCCGGCAGCAGGTCGATCAGCGGTTTCGGCAGTCTGCCTGCGGCCAGCGCATCGAATTTTGCCAACAGCGCTGTATCATACTGCCCGCTTTCATCCAGCGGAAAAATCCCGGCTGCACTGTCCCGTGCAAGGCTGCGGAAGCCGGTGAGCCGCCAGTACACATAGCCGGGCAGAGTGGTGATATAGTCCACATAGGGCAGATAGGGCTCCCCATCCAGCATGGCCTGCCAGAGATAGCTGACCGCGCTGTCCTCCTCGATCCGGGTGTCCAGTGCTTCGCTCAGCGCAGCCGCCGCCTCCGGGCGCGGATCCCATGCACCCCGATAGGTGGTCAGCAGGGTCATGCGGGGGTCAAAGGGCATCCAGCCTTTTCCCATGCCCCGAACGGCAATGGCAGAGACTTCTTCCAGCGCGGAACCGTACTCCGTGCGATACTGCGCTGCCAGTTCCTTATAAAGAGTTCGGATCCCCGGCCAGATCTGCAGCAGGGTATAGGTCTCCACACCGTCCAGCTCCCGCGGCTGCCATGGGTCTGATGCGGTAAGCAGTATCTCCCCTTTTTTATCCAGCAGGCTGACCCGCAGCTCCTCCCGGGCAAGGCGCAGCTCCAGCACCGAACCGGAAATCTGCATCAGTCCTCCACCTCCGCATGATAGCGCAGCACATTCCAGGAATGGGGCTTCAGGCTCTTCCCGTCGCCGGTGCCGGGTACAACGGTGTCCGGCCGGTCAGCGGTGTTGATGGCTTTCAGATCCTCATGATACAGCTCCCGATGCTCAAACAGCTGCAGATTCTTATACCCGCGCAGCTGCAGCTCCAGCTCCACGGAATCGGTCAGGCTGCGGTTTACGGCAAACACGGTGATCTCCCCGTCCTTCTCCACGGCGACAGCTTCCACGCAGGGCGTCTCGCCGTAGGTGCCGCCATCGTAGGTGGGGCAGTCCAGCTTCACCTGCAGAACGGTGCCTCTGCCCAGGGCACTGGCGTCCCGGAAGGGCCAGAAGATGGTCTGTGCCCAGTTCCGTCCGCCATTCTCAGTCATGATGGGGGCAATCACGTTCACCAGCTGGGCAAGGCAGCCGATCTTCACCCGGTCACAGTGCCGCAGCAGGGTGATCAGCAGGCAGCCTGCCACCAGCGCATCCTCGAAAGTATACACATCCTCCAGCAGCGGAGGCGCAACCGTCCACTTCTCCACCTTTTCATCCTGCTCGTTGGAGTGGAACCACACATTCCACTCATCAAAGCTCAGATACATGGTCTTATCCAGATGTTTTCTGGCGCGAACCGCATCGCAGATGGCGCTGACATCCGTGATGAACCGGTCCATATCCCGGCTGCAGGCCAGGAATTCGGCGCTGTTTCCGCTGCGGTTGCCGTAATAGCTGTGGAGGGACAGATAGTCCACCTGCTCATAGCAGTTCATCAGCACGGTTTCCTCCCATTCGCCGAAAGTGGCCATGGAGGAGGATGAGCTGCCGCAGGCGACCAGCTTGATGGAGGGATCCACCAGCTTCATAGCCTTGGCGGCTTCACAGGCAATGCGTCCGTACTCCTGTGCCGTCCGGTGGCCGATCTGCCAGGGGCCGTCCATTTCGTTGCCCAGACACCAGGTCTGAATGCCGAAGGGTTTGTCATAGCCGTGCTGCCGCCGTTCCTCGCTGAGTGCGGTGCCGCCGGGGAAATTGCAGTATTCCACCAGATCGCGGGCCTCCTGCACCGTTCCGGTGCCCAGATTCACCGCCATCATCACGGCGCTGCCTGCCTTCTTCGCCCACTCCTGAAACTCGCCCACGCCGATCTGGTTAGTCTCGATGCTGTTCCATGCCAGCTCCGCACGGCGGGGACGCTGTTCCCGGGGGCCGATGCCGTCCCGCCAGTTGTAGCCGGACACGAAGTTGCCGCCGGGATAGCGGACGATGGGCACATCCAGCTCCCGCACCATGTCCAGCACATCCTGCCGGAACCCCTGCTCGTCTGCCGTGGGATGACCCGGCTCGTAAATACCGCCGTATACCGCACGGCCCAGATGCTCAATAAAGGAACCAAACAGCTCCGGGGCCGCCTGTCCCACCGGGAATGCCCGATCTGCCAGAAGCTTTGCTTTCATGATTCATAACTCCCTTCCGCGGCTGTGCCGCGCTCAATTTCCGTAACCATAACCGCACCGTCCGTCACGCGAAAACGAACGGTATATCCGCCGTAATCCATAGCGTAGACCCGTTCTCCGTCCTTCTGATAGGAGGGCCGGGGATCGCAGGCCAGAACGCCGGTCAGTCCCTCCAGCAGAGAGGCAGACAGCTTTGCCGCCAGCTGCTCCGGGATCTGCACCGGGTATTTTTTCGGCGCTTCCCCGCCGGTGAAACCGCCTGCCGCATCCGGAATGCTGTCCGCGTAGGCGATATAGGGTTTGATATCGTAGATCGGGGTTCCGTCCACCAGATCGGCACCGCCCAGCCGCAGAACCGGACCCCGGCTGTCCTCCCAGCGCACGCCCAGCAGCCGGACGCAGCTGAGACCCAGCGGGTTGGGGCGGAAGGGGGAACGGGTGGCAAACACGCCCATGCGTGCATTTCCTCCCAGCCGGGGCGGGCGCACTGTGGGCGACCAGCCCCGTTCCGCGTTTTCGCTGAACTGCCAGATCAGCCAGAGATGGCTGAAACCTTCGATGCCCCGCAGGGCATCCGGGTTCCGGAACCCCGGTTCAAACACCAGCTCCGATTCCACCTCCGGCACCAGTCCGCTCTGCCGGGGTACGCCGAATTTTCCCGCAAAGGGACTGTTGACCCTCGCAATGACCTGTAATTCCATGTTTCTCTCCCAAAATGCCCCGGCTCATGGCAAGCCGGGGCACCGTTGTCGTTTTCAGTATCTTCTCCGTTTGATGACCCGCTCCTTCAGATGCTCGGCATGAAGCAGCTCCGGGTCATCCCGCTGCCGGGACACATAGAAGGCAAGGCAGACGCTGCCTGCCACCAACACGTAATAGACGGCGGCGCAGAGCCGATAGCTGCCGCCGGACGCATCCAGTGCCAGCATGGCCTCGCAGAGAAAACGAAGTGCGAAGCACAACGGGATCATGCGTTTATCCTCCGGCTTTTTGCCGCCCTCCAGCGCATACCAGATCAGTCTGGACAGCGCCGCGCTGAGGGCAAACATACAGATGTAGTCTACCGCACTCATCCAGTAAGTTGCGGGACTGCTTTCCGCCAGCGCTTCCATCTGAAGCCGCAGGGCAGGTACCTGTTCCGCATCCACCTGACTCAGCACGGCATCCACTCCGTCCTGATTCACCGTCATGGCGTAGCTGAGACGGATCACCGTATTCATCGCGCCCAGATAGAAGAAATCGAACAGGCGGAACCCCAGGCAGAAGCCGATGGGGACGCGAATCGTGCGCTGGCTGCGGTGCAGGAACCAGAGCAGCAGCGTCATACCGCCGATCTCGCTGATGCTGACGCACAGAGCGCGAATCAGGCTGTAGGACCACATACCCATTTCCTGCATCCTGCTTTCCGGGGCAAGGCTGCCGAGCAGAAGTCCGGAAAACCAGTAGCCGAACAGAAAGAAGCAGCACAGGCCGCCGATGATTGCGGTATGACTCAGCTTTTTCTTATAAACATTCCACACATAGTACATGGTGGGAACCAGAATGCACACCGCGAACAGGATGGTCAGTGCTGCGATCAGATTTGAGGGGAAGGTCAGTTCCATTGACAGGGTATCTCCTTTCGGAAAAAGGGAGGCACCCGGCCACACGCCCGGATGCCTCCCCGGTTCAGGAAAGCTTACTTGAAGAAGTTGAGGAAATCATCGTCTTCCCGGACGGCAGTTTCCTTCCGGGGCGCGGCAGTGCGGGCAGGCTCCGCCGCTTTTGGCTGCTCCTTCACCGGCTCGGTAAACCGGGTGGCAATGACGATCACGCGGATCTCATCCGTCATATTATCGTCAAAGGACGCGCCGAAAATGATGTTCGCATCCGGATGGGCAGCTTCCTGCACCAGCGTAGCGGCAGTTTCCACTTCTTCCAGACCCATATCGCGGGGACCGATAATGCTGATCAGTACGCCTTCCGCGCCGTTGATGGAGGTTTCCATCAGGGGGCTGGAAACAGCCATCTTGGCTGCTTCTTCGGCCTTGTTCTTGCCGGAAGCATGTCCCACGCCCATGTGCGCCTTACCGGCATTTTCCATTACGCTGGTCACATCGGCAAAGTCCAGATTGATGAAGCCGGTGTTCTTGATCAGGTCGGAAATGCTGGTGACGGCCTGCTGCAGCACCTCGTCGGCGATACGGAAGGCATTCAGCATGGTGATCTTCTGATCGGAAGCAAATTTCAGCCGGTCATTGGGGATGATCAGCAGAGAATCCACCTTTTCCAGCAGTGCGGTAATGCCCGCGTCTGCCTGAATCATGCGCTTGCGGCCTTCGAAGCCGAAGGGCTTGGTGACAACGCCCACGGTCAGAATGCCCTTTTCCTTGGCAATGTCAGCCACGATGGGAGCCGCGCCGGTGCCGGTGCCGCCGCCCATACCGGCAGTGATAAACACCATATGGGTATCTTCGAAAAGCTTGTCAATATTATTGCGGCTTTCCTCTGCGCTCTTCCGGCCCACATCCGGGTCGGCGCCGGCGCCCTGACCATGGGTCAGCTTTTCGCCGATCTGCAGGGTGACATGGGCCTTGGACGCGCCAAGAACCTGTCTGTCGGTGTTGATGGCGATAAATTCCACGCCGGAAACATCCTCGTCCACCATATGATTGACAACATTGTTGCCGGCGCCGCCGACGCCGACGACCTTGATGTTTACGACATTATCGGGGCTGGTCTCAATATCAAAAGGCATGGTTTTTTCCTCCCGTGCTCATATTTATAAATTTACTCATGTAATTTTACTTCAAAGGAATCCATTGGTCAATAGGGAAACCAAGTGCATCCGAAAAAAAGTATATGTCTTTTGGGAAAAAGGACCGGGCGGTCTGTAAAAGCCGCCCGGTTTTTCCGTATTTTCTCACTTTTTATAGTCATCATCGAAGAAAATCCGCAGAGCCTTCTCCCATTCTTCGTCCTTCAGGCTCTTCCGTTTCTTCGGCTCCGGCTTTGCTTCCGGTTCCGGCTCCGGCTCTGCGACCGGGGCAGGCTCCCGACGCGCTGCCGGTTCCGCCTCCCGGTAGACCTTCTGTTCCTTCGCCGGGGCAGGCTTGATGGTCGGCGTGGCTGCAGCGGCATCCGCTGCGGCGGTATTGAAATCCGTGGCAATCAGGGTCATACGGATGGCGTCATTCATTTCCTCGTCATTGCTGAATCCGAAGATGATGTTGGCATTCTGATCTGCCAGATTCTGCACCTGTTCCATCACGGCGGTCACATCATCCAGTGCCACATCGGGGGAACCGACGATATTGACGATGATGCGCTGTGCACCCTTGATATCGGTGCCGGTCAGCTCGCTGGAAACCACGGCATTCACCACGTCACGCACCTTATCATGGCCGCTGGCCTCGCCGACGCCCAGATGCGCCAGACCGCCGTTTTTCAGAATGGCAGTCAGATCGCGGAAGTCCAGATTGATATAGCCGGTATTGTTCAACAGATAGGTGATCCGGGTCACGATCTGTTCCAGAACCTCATCGGACACGGAAAAGGCATTGGCAAAGGTCACCTTCTGTTCGCTGACCTTGCGAAGATTCTCATTGGGGATCACGATCAGAGTATCCACGCACTCCAGCAGCTCGCGGATGCCCTCCTCCGCCACGCGCATCTTCCGCGCACCTTCCCAGCGGAAGGGTGTTGTCACCACGCCGATGGTCAGTGCGCCTGCGGCTCTGGCTTCCTCCGCCACGATCTTCGCCGCGCCGGTGCCGGTGCCGCCGCCCATACCGGCGGTGATATAAACTGCATCCATGCCTTCTACTGCACGGGTGATGTTATTTCTGCTTTCCTCGGCAGCCTGCCTGCCCACATCCGGCCGGGAACCGGCGCCCTGACCCTTGGTCGTCCTTTCGCCGATCTGTACTTTTTCCTCAACGCCGGACTTATCCAGCGTGGCCTTATCCGTATTGATGCAGCAGTAGGCCACATCATCATCTACATGCTCTGCCATCCGGCTGACGATATTACAGCCCGCGCCGCCGATGCCGATGACCTTCATTTTCACAATATCCGCCATATCTCTCTATCCCCCACTCCCCGGTGTCAATCCGGGATATAATGTCCTTCCTGATTGGTGGACATATCCAGAATCCCGCTGTCTCCGGGACCCATGGTGTCCACGATCCGCTTCATCAGTTTCAGCTTGCCCGCAAGGTTATCCTGCTTGCCCAGACGCACGGTAAACCGCTCCAGATACCGGAAGCTGAGGCCGCTGGGATTCGTCACATCCACTTCCGACACATCCTCCAGCATTCCCCGTTCCTCCAGCAGCGGCAGCAGCTCCTGCAGATAGGTAAGCTTGGTCTGATCTGCATCCGCTGCGGAAAGAATCTGCCCTTCCTCCGTTTCCAGCGGCGCAAATCCCCGGATCAGCAGCAGCTCCTCCGTGTTCACCCGGTTATTGCCCAAAAGACGGCACTCATCGGTGATGGCCAGCGTCTGCCCGCCCGTTTCCAGCCGGGCGATGGCAACCATTTCCGATACCGTGATCACAACCGTGTCCGGAATCTGCAATGAGATCTCTGCATCGGTCACATTGCCCAGTGCTTTCCGGATTCTGGAACGGGTCAGCGGCTCCAGAATCATAAGTCCGCTGCCGCCGATCCGCAGGCCGGATGCGTCCTGTATCTCCTGTGATGAGTATATCACATTTCCCTGCACCTGTATATCGGAAATTTCAAAGAAAATGTTGATTGCCAGAAAAATGCACACCAGCGCCAGCGGGTAGCGGATCACATTGATCCGGTTGGCGTCCCGTCTCCGTCTCGGTCTGACTCTGTGTTTTTCAGCGGCTTTCGCCCTTTTTTCCATGTTTCTTCCTCTTCTCGTGATGATCCTGTTCTCTCACGCCGGATATCCGCGCCCAGCTGTTCCAGCGCCGTTTCCAGAGCAGCATAGCCCCGGTCAATATGGTTCAGTCCTTCGATCCGGCTCTCGCCCTCCGCGCTGAGGGCGGCTGTACACAGCGCTGCTCCGCCACGCAGATCCGGACTCAGAAGCCTTGCGCCACAGAGCCGGTTCACGCCACGAACATGAGCCTCCTGCCCGTCGAACGCGATGACCGCGCCCAGTTTTTCCAGTTCCCGTGCATATCCGAAGCGCTGCTGGAACACCGTCTCCCGCAGGCTTCCCTCGCCCTCCGCTTTCAGCATGGCCGCCAGCAGCAGCGGCTGCGCGTCCGTGGGGAAACCGGGATAGGGCATGGTCGTCACCGGCAGCGGCATTCGCAGCCTGCCCCGGCGGCTGCAGGAAATCCGGTTCCCGCCCGTCTCAATCGTGCATCCCATCTGCCGCAGTACCGTCAGCACGGCCTCCATCTGCTCCGGTCGGCAGTCATACAGGCTGATGTCGCCGCCTGCGGCAGCGCAGGCGCAGAGATAGGTCGCAGCGGCGATCCGGTCCGGTGAAACGGTGACGCCGGTGCTGTGCAGCGCCGATACGCCCTGCACCGTGATCTCTCCGGTGCCCGCTCCGCCGATTCTTCCGCCGGCGCTCTGCAGAAAGCGGCAAAGATCCAGTATCTCCGGTTCTCTCGCCGCATTGCGGATCCGGGTCTCTCCGGAGGCGCAGACTGCCGCCAACAGCGCGTTTTCCGTGGCTCCCACGCTGGGATAGGGCAGCGTGATCACTGTGCCCCGCAGTCGTCTACCGCAGCACACAAGTCCGTCTCCGGATTCGTGTACCTCCGCGCCCAGCTGCCGCAGCGCCAATCCGTGAAAATCCACCGGTCTCGGACCCAGCGCACAGCCGCCGGGCAGGCTCATGCCCGCTTCGCCGCAGCGGCTCAGCAGCGCGCCCAGAAAGATCACGCCGGAACGCAGCTCTCCCATCAGTGCCGCAGGGATCCGGCAGTTTGCGACCCGTGCGGCGTCCACGGTAACGGTGTCCCCCGTCCGCTCCGCTCTGCAGCCCAGATGCCGCAGGATCTCCAGCGTTACCGCCGTATCCCGCAGGTTCGGACAGTCCCGGATCACGCTGACCCCCGGTATCAGGACGGAAGCCGCCAGCAGCGGCAGCGCGCTGTTTTTTGCTCCCTGAACCCGGAGGCTGCCATGCAGCTCCCGGCCTCCCCGGATTTTGAAATATTCCATGGTTTTCCTCCGCACAGGCTTGATTTACCGCATCCTATGCAGGAAAAAACCGGCTTGTTATCTGTTTTGTTTCTTTTGTGCCAGTTCCAGCGTATTCTCCACGATTCTATCCAGCGCGTCCGGTCTGTCCAGTCCCGCAGCCGCGGCGGACATGGCACGCAGCGTTTCCGGCGCACCGGTCAGCTCCCGCACGGCGGCGCACAGTGCCTCCGGCGTACAGGCCTCATCCGACAGCAGACGGGCTGCGCCGGCGTTTTCAAACACCCGGGCATTTTTCGTCTGATGGTCGCCGGTGGCGTAGGGATATGGCACCAGAATGGCAGGGCAGGCAGCAGCTGCCAGCTCACCCAGCGTGGAAGCTCCCGCCCGGCAGAGGATCAGATCCGCCGCTGCCATCAGCTTCGGCATATCGTAAATGTAGGGACGCAGCTCCGCATACCGCAGTTCGGAAACGCCCAGCGCTTCCAGCCGCTGCCGCATGGCGGCCGCGCCCGCTTCCCCGCCGCCGGTCGCATGGATCAGCCGGATCCGGCGGGTCTTTTCGTTTTCCGCAATCAGCGCTGCCACGGCGGTATTCAGCCGTTCCGAACCCAGCGAACCGCCGAAGGACAGCACCAGCGGCCGTTCGTCCGGAACCAGCTCTCGCCGGTTCGCTGCCCGATTCTGTTCCCGGAAGCTGCCGCGCACCGGCATTCCCACGCACTGTACCCGCTCCGGGCGGCGGTACCCCTGCTTTCCTTCCTCAAAGGCCACCATCAGCCGGTCGGTATACGGTTCCAGCATCCGGGTGGTCAGTCCCGGGTGGGCATTGGCTTCATGCAGCAGCGTGGGCACCTTCCGCAGGGCAGCGGCGCGCAGCACCGGATAGCACACATAGCCGCCGGTTCCCAGCACCGCGTCCGGCTGAAACTCCCGCACAATGCTGCCCGCCTTCCGCACGGAATCCAGCAGCAGTGCGGCAGAACGCACATTATGGCTGATCTCCCGGGGACGCAGGCTCCGATGCAGGTTCCCTACCCGGATGCCCCGGATCTCGAAGCCTTCCCGGGGCACCAGTTCCATTTCCATATTGTCATCCGCACCCACAAACAGGATGCGGCAATCCGGCAGAAGGATCCGAAGCCGCTGCGCCACCGCAATGGCCGGATTGATGTGGCCGCCGGTACCGCCGCAGGCAAAGAGAAAATTCATGACTGCTCCTTATTTATTTGCAACATCCCGGGAGGCGGACAGAATCATGCCAATTTCCAACAGCTGGACGACCAGTGCCGAACCTCCGTAGCTGAAAAACGGCAGTGTGATGCCGGTGGAGGGGATCAGGTTGGTCACGACACCGATATTCAGAAAGACCTGAATCGTCAGAAGTCCGGTCAGTCCCACCACCATCATCCGGTCAAACTTATCCCTGCACTGGAGCGCGATCCAGAACCCCCGAAGGATCAGCAGTGCAAACAGCAGCAGGATCAGCGCCGCGCCGATAAACCCCAGTTCCTCGCAGACAATGGCGAAAATATAGTCATTGTGCTCCGCCGGCAGGTACAGATATTTCTGGCGGCTGTTGCCCAGTCCCAGTCCCAGCAGACCGCCGGATCCGATGGCGTACAGGCTCTGAATCTGCTGGTAGCCATCGCCCTGGCTTTGGGTATAGGGGTCGATCCATGCGGAAAGGCGCTTGAAGATATAGGCAAGCTTGCCTTCCGAATCCGCGATCTCAAAGACCTTCTCCGGATTCGACCGGATGAGCACCACGGCCAGTCCGGCCGCCACGATCAGGGCGATATACCAGATTCCGCGAGTACCGCCCACATACATCATCAATGCACCCACGCAGAAAATGATGATCGTGCAGCTCAGGTGCGGCTGCATCATCAGCAGACCGCCGAAGACAACCAGAATGACGGCAAAGGGCACCACACCGTATCTTGTCGTCTGCATCCGGTTTTCTCCGTAAGAGCAGATCAGATGTGCAAATCCCAGCACGACTGCCAGCTTTACCAGCTCGGACGGCTGAAAGGTCGAGCCGCCGATTGCCAGCCAGCGGGTAGCGCCGCCGCCGGTCAGACCGGTCAGTGCCACCAGCAGCAGCACCGCAAAGGCGACCAGCAGGCCGAAGACCGCGAAGATTCGCCAGAATCTCAGCCGGACAAAGGACATGATGATCAGACATCCCGTTCCCGCTGCGGCAAAAACCAGCTGTCTCTTGAAATAGAAGGCCGGATTCGCCGCACCGCTCTCCGTGACCGTATCGTAATAGGCGCGGGCATAGCTGGCTGAGAGCAGCATCACCAGACCCACGGTCAGCAGCAGATAGGTCAGCAGCGTAAAGGGAATGTCGATTTTTCCCCGGTGCAGGATCATATTCAGGCTGATTTTCGCAGGATGCCGCTCCGGAAGCCGTTCCTTCGGCTCCGGCTGCGGCGGGTACAGGAAATCATTCAGATCGGGCATGGTTACCTCCGTTTTCTGCCTTACAGGCCGTAACGGCCCCGGATGCACAGATAGGTCAGAACACTGAACGCCAGAGACACACCGCTGAAAACGAAGAACACCTTTTTCTCGTTCCAGCCGCATTTCTCAAAATGATGATGGATGGGTGCCATCTTGAAAATCCGCTTGCCGTGGGTCAGCTTGAAATAACCCACCTGCAGAATATCCGACATGGCCTCGCAGATATAGACGATGCCCAGCGGCACCAGCACCAGCGGCATATCCATGCTGAATGCCAGCGCACACACCGCGCCGCCCAAAAACAGGGAGCCGGTATCGCCCATGAACACCTTTGCCGGGTGGAAGTTATACACAAGGAAGCCGATAATGCCCGCTGCCAGTGCGGCAGCAAAGACGGCCTGTGCGCTCTGTCCCCATTTCAGAGCCAGCAGCAGGAAGCACAGCGCCACCGGCAGCGTCACACCGGAAACCAGTCCGTCCACGCCGTCGGTCAGGTTCACGCTGTTCACCGTACCCACAATGACGAAGGCTGCAAAGGCCACATACAGCGGCTCCGGCAGTGGGATGGTCACATTGAAAAACGGCACATACAGATTGGGACTCAACTTGCCCAGAACACGCATCAGCAGGATGAACACAACGGCCACGATCAACTGCAGCAGCGCCTTATCCCGGCCCTTCAGACCCTCGTTCCGTTTGCCCTTGATTTTCTTCCGGTCGTCCACCATGCCGATCGCACCCTGTACCATGGCAAAGGCCCACAGAGCGGCAGCAGTCCAATCCCCCGCTCTCAGCAGACCCCACCCCGCCAGCAGCACGGCCAGCAGAATCCCGGCAATAAACATCAGGCCGCCCATGGTGGGTGTTCCCTCCTTGCTCAGGTGCCACACCGGCCCATCCCGCTTGATGCTCTGCCCCGCCTTCAATCGGCGCAGAAGCGGTATCAGCCAGCGTCCCACCAGCAAGGTCACCACCAGAGAGATCAGAAAAGACTGGAGTATCTTCATCGGTTACAAACCTCGATTACTTTGTTTTCCGGAGATCCGTCCCGGCGAAATAGTCCGCCACGATCTCCCGTTCGTCCATGTGGAATTTCTGTTTGCCAATGATCTGATAGGTTTCATGGCCCTTTCCGGCCAGCACCAGCGTATCGCCGCTCTGTGCGTGCTCCAGTGCCCAGTAAATCGCCTCACGCCGATCGGGAATCACCTGTACCGGCGTATCCAGACCTTCAAAACCGGGAAGGATCTCCCGGATAATGGCCTCCGGATCCTCCGTGCGGGGGTTATCCGAGGTGACGATCACATAGTCCGCCAGTGTGCCCACTACCTTCGCCATTTTGGGGCGCTTTGTCCTGTCCCGGTCGCCGCCGCAGCCGAACAACACGCCTACACGACCACGGGCGCCCTCCCGCACGGTGCGGAGCATATTATCCAGCGCATCCGGCGTAACGGCATAGTCGATCAGCAGCGTGTAATCCGTCCCGGTGGGAACCACTTCCATTCTTCCCTTCACCGGGCGGCAGCGGCCCAGTGCCTCCGCCAGCGTTTCCAGCGGCAGGCCCAGACTCAGGCAGCAGCTCAGCGCTGCCAGTGCATTGTAAACGGAGAAGCGGCCGGGAATGTGCAGCACGGCCTCCGCCGTTTTGCCCTCATAGCAGGCGGTAAACTCCACCCGATCCGGCAGCAGAGACACGTTTTTCGCCTGCAGGGCGCTGCCGTCGCCCATGCCGTAGGTGATGACCGGATTGGAAATGCGCTCAAGGATCGCACCCGCCCGCTCATCATCAAAATTCACGGCAGCCCTTTCGCACAGGGGGAACAGCAGCAGCTTGGCTTCCAGGTAGGCTTCCATGGTCTTGTGAAAATCCAGATGATCCTGACTCAGGTTCGTAAAGCAGCCAACCTTGAACGGCACGGCGCAGACCCGATCCAGACACAGGGAGTGGGAGGAGACCTCCATCGCTGCGTATCGGCAGCCTGCATCCGCCATCTCCCGGAACAGCGCCATCAGATCCCGGCTCTCCGGCGTGGTATGCTCCGCCGGGTAGACCTTCTCACCCACGATATTCTCGTTGGTGCCGATCAGACCCACTTCCGTTCCCGTTGCCTGCATCAGCAGACTGCGGATCAGGTTGGTGGTAGTGGTCTTGCCGTTGGTGCCGGTCACGCCGATCACGGTCAGCTGCTCTGCCGGACGGCCGAAGAAGTTTGCCGATGCCAGTGCCATGGCGCGGCGGCTGTCCTTCACCAGCACATAGGGCACCTGCGCCTCCGGTGCTTCCTCGCAGAGGATCAGGGACGCGCCGTTTTTCACCGCGGCGGAGATATACCGGTGTCCGTCGGTTTCAAAGCCGCGGATGGCGGCGAACATCGTTCCGGTCCCGGCCTGTCGGCTGTCATAGCAGATATCCGAGATTTCCAGTTCCTCCGGTGCGTGAAGCTCCTGCACCGGGATATTTTCCAGAATATGCTTCAGTTTCATCAGGCAATCGTCTCCATAATCGTTTCGTCATTGTCAATCAGGCCGATTTCTACCACGCTGCCGAAGCTGACGGTCTCACCGGGTGCCACGCTCTGCCTCTGTACCACGATGGTATTGGAATCGGTGGGGGTCACACCTGCCAGCTTGACAAACAGGCCGAAGGCTTCAAAATACTGTTTTGCCGCTTTATAGGTCTTGCCGACCATATCCGGCACAGTAACCATATTGTCCGGTTTCTCCGTACCGGCATAGAGGATGACGGTGGTTCCCGCTGCAACCTTCAGATTGCCCTTGGGTGCCTGATCGGTGACGGTGTCGCCGGTGCCAACCACCTTTACGCCGAAGCCCTGCTTCTCCAGCTCCGCCTTGGCTTCCGCCACGCTGCCGGAGCGCACATTGGGCACATTGACATTGATCTTGGCGCCGCTGGATTCCTCCACACCCAGATAGGGCAGGATATCCGAAAGGATATTGCCCACATAAGGCGCTACCATACCGCCGCCGCTGATATAGATGCCGGAGGAGGGATCCGGCGAGTCCAGAATCACCAGAACCGCCACCTGTGGATCCTCCATGGGCGCTACGCCGATGAAGGAGACCATGTATTCATCGGAGGCCTGACCGACCTTTTCGGAGGTGCCGGTCTTGCCGCCCACGCTGTAGCCTGCCACGCTGGCATTCTTGCCGGTGCCGGTGGGAGAGGAAACCACGCTCTCGATGATATCCCGCACCACGGCGGAGGTCTCCTCCGAGATCACCTGCCGCACCACGGTAGGCGTGGTATTGCGGATCACATTGCCGTCCCCGTCCAGCACCTGCTGCACCACATAGGGCTTCATCAGGTATCCGCCGTTGACTGCGGCACAAATTGCTGTTATATTCTGAATCGGGGTAATATTGAAGGTCTGGCCGAAGGATGCGGCCGCCAGCTGAGAATGGTTGTAGGGGTTTTCAAACACGGAACGGGACCACCAGATGCTGCTGGCCTCACCGTACAGGTCAATGCCGGTTTTGTCAAAGAAGCCGAAGGCCTCCATGTAGTCATAGAAGCGGCTGGCACCCAGACGGATGCCCATGCTGGAAAAGGCCACATTGCAGGAATTCTGAGCGGACTGAGCCAGCGTCTGATCACGATGGCCCGCGTCCTTCCAGCAGTGCAGCGGGTCGGTACGGCCCATGATCATGGTGCTGCCGGAGCAGTAGAAGTGATCCTCCGTGGAAACGACCCCGTCATCCAGCGCGGAGGCCAGCGTGATGATCTTGAAGGTGGAACCGGGCTCATAGGTATCGGCTATGGCGCGGTTTCGCCACTGCTGCTGGAGCAGCTCCACATAACGGGTATCGTATTCCTCCACGGTCATGCCCTCGGCCCATTCCGCTTCCAGCTGAGCCTTGAAGGTATCATTCAGGGTGCTGTAATCATTCAGGTCGAAATCCGGCACGGATACGCAGCCCAGCAGAGCGCCGGTCTTCACATTCATCACGATGCCGATGCCGCCGCTGCGGATCATATTGTCCGCGATGGCCTGCTCGATGTGCTTTTTCAGATAATGCTGCACGGTATTGTTGATCGTCAGCACCAGACTGCTGCCGTCGCTGGAATCGTAGTAATTCTCGTAGCCGGTAAACAGCACATCATCGTTTCTGCCGGTAACGGTGCGGACGATCCGCCCGCTTTTTCCGGACAGGGTATCGTTGTAGACGGCCTCCAGACCCTCCAGACCGGTATTCTCCGTACCCACAAAGCCGATGATCTGGCTGGCGGAGCTGCCATAGGGATAATAACGCTTGCTGTCCTCCTCCAGATGGACGCAGTTCAGATAGCCGCGCTCGGTGACCTCCTTCTTTTCCGACAGATCCGTATAGTTGGGGTCGTCCTTGAAGCCGCCGTAGATGTAGGCGCGGATCTTATTCGCCGTTTCCAGCTCCACCCGCCGGGCAATGATCCGATACCAGGAGGAGGTATCGTCCCAGCGGTGCAGCAGGGTATCGTAATCCAGTCCCAGCGTCTCGGACAGGAAGGCGGTAACAGCCGTTTTGTCCTCGCAGTACTTTACCAGCTCGGCAGGACTGATGATCACGGTCTCCGCCGTGGCGCTCTGGGCAAGGATATTCATGTTGCTGTCATAGATGGTACCGCGGGCCGCCGTCACCGTTGTGGTGCGGACCTGATTGCTGACCGCAGCGCTTTCATAGGAATCATGCTGCCCGATCATGATGCCGGCCAGCTGCACGATGAGTACGATAAATGCAACGATACCGCACAGGAGCATCAACACTACTGTGCGGCGTGTGGTCAGCTGAGAAGCGCCGGCCGAATCAACAGGAACATTTTTTCTAGCCATATGAATTACCCTTATTTTCAATACTTTTCCTGCCGGTGCAATACGCCGGGCTTTTTCGCCCGCAAAGACGAGAAAGTCCGGCGTAGGAAAAACCGGCTGTTCTGTAACAGTTTACGAGCCGAACCGGGTGAAATATGCCTTCACTTTTTCCAGCGCTGTCAGGAATCTGCCTGCAAAATCCGAAGAAACCGCGTCTCTGTCCAGAATCACCGCCACATCCTCCGCGGTGTCGTGCAGGTACACGAACTGCTCACCGTCCGCCTTGATCATACCGTAAACGCTGCGGGCCTTCTGTTCCACTTCTTCCATGTTATAGGCGCTCTCGCTGAGAACCTCCAGCCGCTTCTGTTCTGCCTTCAGCTCCGTGATCCGGCTTTCCATCGCGGCAGATTCGGCGGACAGCGCCGTCAATCGGGAATAGGAGCGCAGCAACAGCAGCAGCAGCGCGGTACAGACCAGCATGGCGGGGATGGTCAGCAGCAGGTAGACCGTCATGCTTCTCCGGTTCTTTGTCTCGATCCGTACAGCTTCCTCGTCAACGATCCGGACCCGCTCCGCAGGCCGTTCCTTTGCCTCCGGTTCCGGGCGGGCCTCCCGGGGTTCTTCCGGAATCTCGATCTGGGGCGCCGCAGTACCAAACGGGTCATAGGCCAGACTTCCATATGTCATTTTTGCATATTCCGCCATCAGGGTTTCCTCCCGCGCCCGCTCCGGGGTGCTATAGTCTCTCAGCCACCCGCAGCTTTGCGCTTCGGGCTCTGGGGTTCTGTTCCAGTTCTGTTTCTCCTGCCGTAATGACCCCGCCCACGTTTTTCAGGCTCTGCCGGAATCCGCAGACACAGACGGGGAAATCTCTGGGGCAGGTACAGCCGTCCACCCGTCGGTGGATGGCCTGCTTCACCAGCCTGTCCTCCAGACTGTGGAAGCTGATCACGCAGAGACGGCCACCGGGACTGAGCCGCTCCGGTGCCGCAGCAAGCAAGCGCTCCACAGCGCCCAACTCATCGTTCACGGCAATTCTGATTGCCTGAAAGCTTCGCTTTGCCGGGTGCTGCTTTTCTTTTCGCGCCGCCGCGGGCATGGCGTCCCGCACAAGCTCGCTCAGCTCCAGCGTGGTCTCAATCGGGCGGTTCTGCCGCCGGCGCGTGATCGCCGCCGCGATCTTCGGTGCGTAGCGTTCCTCTCCGTAATCCCGGAGGATCCGACGTAGCTCCGCTTCCGGCCACTCGTTTACCACCTGATATGCGGAAAGCGGACTTGTCCGATCCATTCGCATATCCAGCGGCGCATCCGCCATATAGCTGAATCCCCGCTCCGCATCATCCAGTTGGGGTGAGGAAACACCCAGATCGAACAGCATCCCGTCCACCGATGGAATGCCAAGCTCGTCCAGGATTTCCGGAAGCCGGTCAAAGTTGCTTTTCACAAGGGTGATCCGGCTGTCGAAGGGGCGAAGCCGCTCTCCCGCTGCCTGCAGAGCCGTATCATCCCGGTCAATGCCGATCAGACGGCCGGTGGTCAGCTTTTCCGCAATGCGGCGGGAATGCCCCGCGCCGCCCAGCGTCCCGTCCACATAAATCCCGTCCGGGCGGATATTCAACCCGTCCAGACATTCCTGCAGAAGCACAGGCTGATGGTTAAACTCTGTCATAATCCCAATTCCTGATAAAGGTCTTCCATAGAGGCGGCAGAGAAATACTGCTCCTCCATCTGCCTGTAATTATCCGCATCCCAAAGCTCCGCCCGATCGGGCAGTGCCACAATGGTCACATTCTTGCTGATCCCCACTGCGTCCCGCAGCTCCTGCGGGATCAGGATCCGCCCCTGCGCGTCCACCTCGCAGGCTGCGGAATTGGCAAACAGGATCCGCATATTTCCGGCCTTGGACTGGCTCAGCCCGATAAACTTCTCGCAGAAGCGTTTCCAGCTTTCGTCCGGGTAGAGATTCAGATATTTTCCGGAACCGCGAACCACATGGCACACCTCACCAAGGTCCCCCCGCAGCTGCGAAGGAATCGTCAGACGACCTTTAGGATCAATGCCGTGGTTAAACCGCCCTTCCACAGAAAGCCTCCCTACTTTGCCCCATTTCATGACATTTCGTTCCCTACCGTTCCAATTATAAAATACCGTCTCAGGAATTGCAATACCTGTTTTCCAGTTTTGCTACTTTTTGTTACCGTCATTCCGCGTACTCCGTAAACCTGCCGATTATCTCCTTATGTAAACCGCATTTGCATAATCAAAAGCGGTATTCTTTTCTGTTTGTGGATAACTTTGTGGAAAATGTGAAAAACCCCGTTTTCCGTGGATGAATTTTACTTGTCTGAAAACCGCCTGCATATTCGTATATTCATTCCGCAGGTTTACCAGCCATTATGTGACAGCGTTTTTCGTTTCCGTCAGACCGGATGATTGACGGGAATCCGTCCTTATGCTATACTTTTCAGTAACAGTACGTGTTCCTGTTATCGTGAGAAATCTGCAAACACAGACCGTGTTTTCGGTTCATATATAATATAGTGGGAGTGAAGACGACCAGTGAAAATCGGAATCGGCATTGACACCGGCGGCACCTATACGGACGCCGTCGTATATCAGTTTGACAGCAAAACCGTTCTGGCCTCCGCAAAGGCGCTGACCACCAAAAACCAGCTTTCCATCGGCATTGTAAACGCGCTTCGAAAACTTCCTCCGGCGCTTCTGCAGCAGGCAGAGGTTGCCGCGCTCAGTACCACGCTGGCCACCAATGCCTGCGTGGAGGGAAAAGGCGGCAGAGCGAAGCTGCTGTTTCTGGGTCTGGATGACGAAACGCTGAAGCGGGTCGGCGGGCGGTACGGCCTGCACGGCGGCGAGGACACCCATGGTTATGCCTGTTCCGGCAGCTTTGACGGAACGGTGCTGCCGGACCCGGACTGGGAGCAGATCACCCGGGAGGCGAAGGACTGGCTGCGGGACGCAGACGGTCTGGGCATTGTGGAGCTGTATGCCATGAACAACGGCGCTGTAGCGGAGAAGGAAGCGAAGGAGCGGCTGGGTGCGCTGAAATCCCTGCCCACCGTCTGCAGCAGCGAGCTGTTCAGTGGTCTGAACAGTGTGCAGCGCGGCTCCGGCACGTTGCTGAATGCCCGTCTGGTTCCCACCATTCGGGATTTTCTGGACGCGATCAGCCGCGCCTTCCGGGAACTGGGCATTACCGCGCCGGTGGTGATCGTCCGCAGCGACGGCAGCCTGATGAGCGAGCAGTTCAGCCGCGTCCGCCCGGTGGAAACCATTCTCTGCGGCCCTGCCGCCAGTGTGCTGGGCGGCGTGGAGCTGGCAGATCGGAAAAACAGTGTGATCGTGGACATGGGCGGCACCACTACGGATGTGAGTCTGGTGAAGGACGGGCGGCCGGTGCGGGTGCGCAACGGCATCCAGATCGGGCCGTGGCGTACCTTTGTCAAGGGTGTGCAGATCGACACCTTCGGTCTGGGCGGCGACAGCGCGATCCGGCTGGAGGGTTCGGATTTCGTTCTCTGTACCGATCGTGTCATTCCCCTCAGTCTGCTGGGGCAGCAGTACCCGCAGGTGACGGAATATCTGCAGCGGCTGCTGGATTCCAAAAACACCCACACTCGTCCGGTACATGAATTTTACACGCTGGTGCGGGATATCTCCGGGCAGGAGGGTTATACCGATGCGGAGAAGGCCTTCTGCGCCGCCTTGAAGGACGGGCCGCTGCATATCCGCAAAGCCGCCAAAGCCATCGGGACCGATATCTATAAAATGGATGTGCGCCGTCTGGAGGCCGAGGGTGTGGTGCTTCGCAGCGGTCTGACGCCCACGGATTTCATGCATCTGAAAGGCGATTTCAGCGCCTATGACCCCAAGGCTGCCGAGCTGGCCGCCCGCTATCTGCTGCGCTGTATGCTCCGCAACGCGGAAAGCGATAAAGAGCTGGCAAAGCTCTGCGATCAGGTCTATGACCGGGTGAAGAAAACGCTGTACTGCAATCTGGTGCGGATCCTGCTGATGGATCGTTACCCGAAGCTGCGGGATCAGGGTCTGGGGCAGCAGCTGGAGGCCATGATCGCCAACCGCTGGGAGGAACTGAAAACCGGCAGTGACCGCATTGACTTCTTCGCCGGTGACTTCCGCACCACTGCTTCTCTGGTGGGCATCGGCGCTCCCATCCACATTTTCCTGCCGGATGTGGCGAAGGCACTGGGAACGGACTGCGTGATTCCCCCGGACGCAGGGGTTGCCAACGCGGTAGGCGCCGTGGTGGGCAACATCTCCGCTTCCGTAGAGGTGGAACTGCGCCCCAATCATACGGCAGACGGCATTCACGGTTACTTCGTCTGTGCCCGGGACAGTCAGGAGCTGCTGAAAACCCGCGGGGAGGCAGAGCGGCGGTGCCGGGAGCTGGCGGAAACGCTGGCAGCCGAGGAAGCACGCAGCCGCGGTGTCATGGGCGATATCCGGGTCAGCATCCAGTCGGAGGACAATGCCTCGTCGGACGCCAAGGGCACCCGGATCGACCTGGGCACCCGCTTCACCGCTACCGCCATCGGCGGCGCTGTTCTGTAAAAAAGAGGATATCCTGCGTGCCGGAGGCTGGCACGCAGGATATTTATAAAACGCTTATGAATCCTGACAGATTTTGTTCCTGCAAGATTCGTGAAATTCATCCACTTTACCCTTGCATTTTTGCAATTTTGCACTTATAATGCGTTACATTAAAGTGTTATTGATGCATGGAGGTTCGCATTATGAAATCTTTTTCCAAAAAAGCGTCCGCAATCCACGAGTCCAGCACGCTGGCAGTCAGCGCACTGGCCAATCAGCTGAAAGCCGAGGGCAAGGATGTGATCAACTTCGGCACCGGAGAGCCGGATTTTGATACGCCCGAAAACATCAAGGACGCCGCCATTCAGGCCATCCATGCCGGAAAGACCAAATATACCCCTGCCAGCGGTCTGCCCGCTCTGAAGCAGGCAGTCTGTGACCGTCTGAAGGCGGATCTGGATCTGGACTATACCCCAGCCGAGATCGTGGTGGCCTCCGGCGCCAAGCACAGCATCTATGTTTGCCTGTGTTCCCTGCTGGATGACGGGGACGAAGCCATCGTGCCCGCACCCTACTGGGTCACTTATACGGAAGCGGTTGCCATGGCCGGCGGCGTGCCGGTGGTGGTACCCACCACGGCGGAGACCGGCTTCAAGCTGACCCCGGCCGCGCTGGAAGCCGCCATCACGGAGAAGTCCAAGGTTCTGCTTCTGAACAATCCTTCCAACCCCACCGGTATGTGCTATAACGAAGCCGAGCTGCGGGCGATTTGCGAGGTCTGCGTCAAGCATGACCTGTGGATCATGTCCGATGAAATCTACTACAAGCTGGTCTATGACGGCCGCACCTTCGTCAGTGTGGCTTCCCTCTCCCCCGAGATCAAGGCGCACACCATCCTTATCAACGGCGTCAGCAAGTCCTATGCCATGACCGGCTGGCGTATCGGCTACACCGCCTGCGACAAGAAGCTGAGCAAGATCATGTCCAACTTCCTGAGCCACTCCACCAGCGCTCCCAGCACCATTTCCCAGTGGGCCGCCATCGAAGCGCTGAACGGCCCGCAGGAAAGCGTGGAGGATATGCGCAAGGTATTCGAGGAACGGCGCACCTACATGGCCAACCGCATCAACTCCATGAACGGTGTCTGCTGCCTGATGCCGGAGGGCGCTTTCTATGTGATGATGAACATTGACGCGCTGATCGGCAAAACGCTGGGCGGCAAGCTGATCCAGAACGGCAGTGATTTCGCCATGGCTTTCCTGGAAACCCAGAATGTGGCTCTGGTTCCCTGCGGCGGCTTCGGCGAGCCCAACTACCTGCGCTGGACTTACGCCGCCAGCATGGAGGACATTCAGAAGGGTCTTGACCGTCTGGAAGCCTTCCTGAACGCCTGATTGTCTGTTTGTGACAATTTGCAGGTTTTCTGACACAATTTTTTACCGCAAGCCTGATTTTGGGCTTGCGGTTTCTTTTGTTCTGTACTATAATGAATTGAAACAGGATAGAATGTTCCGATTTTGGGAAACTCAGAGTGTTTCGCGTCTTGCGCCAGAAAGGGAAAGGAGCAGATTTATGCAGAAGCAAAATAAAGGTTTTACTTTGATGGAAATGCTCATCGTGGTCGCCATCATCGCCGTGATGGTCGGCATCGGAATCCCCACTATGATGAACGCAAGAGAGAAATCCAGAGAAGCCCGTGACATGGCCGCCCTCCGCGTCGCCTATTCCAAGCTCTCCACCGCGCTGGCCGAGGATAATTTTACAGACGAAGATATTATATACGATGGTCCCTATTATCAGATTGAAGTTCCCGCCGAACAGACGCTGGACAACTGGACACTCTATAACAAAGACGAAAAAACGAAGCTGAACGGCTGTGAAGTAGATGCCAGTAAAATAGAAGCTGAAATCTCCGGATGGAATGTTCGCTACGACACCAATGCTCAATCTTTCTCCATCGAGATAATTAATAAAAGCAAATAAACATTTCGCCGGTCAGCAAAATTGCTGACCGGCGGTTTCTGTTTTCTCTTACTTCTTGCCGATATCCTTCGCGGCAAAGTAGGCGGCGTTGGTTGCCTGATAGATGGTGGCAGGTGTGACGCAGTCGCCGATGATGTGAAATTCGGGGGCGCACAGTGCCAGTGCGGCGGCTTCCTCCTGCAGCGGCTTCATGCCCAGCGCGCAGACCACCGTATCTGCCGGGAAGAACTGCTCCCCATCCGGTGTTTCGGCGGTAACGCCCTCGGCGGTCACTTTGGTCACCTTGGATTTCACTCTGGCGTTGATGTTCAGCCGCTTGATCTGCAGGCCGATGGACTGACCCTGCAGCAGGTTGCTTCCCGCATTCAGCGCAGGGGCCATTTCCAGAATGGTCACTTCCCTGCCCTGCTCTGCCATATAGATACCCAGCTCGCAGCCTACCAGACCGCCGCCCAGAATCACCATCCGCTTGCCGGCCTTTTCCGGATCGCGGTAGATTTCTTCTGCAATGGCCGCGTTCTCCCGCAGGCCCGGGATCGGCGGCAGCATGGGACGGGAGCCCATAGCTGCAATGATCACATCCGGGTTCAGCTCCTTTGCCAGCTCCGGCGTCACCGTGGTGTTCAGCCGTACATCAATGGGGGCGCGGGACACCATGCGGGCCTGCCGTTCCAAGTACTCGCTAAGGTGCTTCTTGAAGGGCACCTTATCCTCACACAGCAGTACGCCGCCCAGCTTATCCGTCTTTTCGCAGAGGATGACCTTGTGCCCACGCTGGGAGGCAGTCAGCGCTGCCTGCATACCGCCGATGCCGCCGCCCGCAATCAGGACGGTCTTTTTCTCAGCGGCGGGGGTTTCATACTTCACTTCGGATTCGTTGCAGATTTCCGGATTCAGTGCGCAGCAGATTTGTCCCCGGGTCATCAGACTGGAGAAGCAGGTGAAGCAGCGCATACAGTGGACGATCTCGTCTTCCCGGCCTTCCCGCGCCTTTCTGGGCAGATCCGGGTCAGCGATCAGGCCGCGGGCCAGCTCCACCACATCCGCCTTTCCGGAGGCAATGATCTCCTCCAGCAGTTCAGGGTCGCTGAGCGCGCCTACCGTGGCAACGGGGGTACTGACATGCTTCTTGATCTCGGCGGCGTATTTTACATTCACGCCGTCCTCCAAAAACATATTGGGATGGGTCACGGTGAATACCTCGGCAACCTCATGGCTGCCGGCAGAGATATGGAGCAGATCCACCTTTCCGTCCAGCGCTTTGGCAATCTGAATGCCGTAATCCAGATCGTAGCCGCCATCGTAGACCTCGCTGCCGCTGAGACGAATCTCAATGGGGAACTTGGGTCCCACCGCTTCCCGAACCGCCTGAATGACCGCCAGTGGGAAGCGCATCCGCTTTTCAAAGGAACCGCCCCATTCATCGGTACGGGTGTTGGTTTTCGGGGACATAAACTGGCTCAGCAGCCAGCCGTGGCCACCGTGAATCGTGACCATGCCGAAGCCGCAGGACTTGGCGAAGGCCGCCGCCTGTGCGTGCTTGCGGATGGTACGCTGAATGATCTCCTCCGTCATGGCTTCGGCATGGATGGGCTGGCCGAAGGAGCCTGCGGAATCGCTGGCCGTTGGCCCGTAGATGGTGTGACCGGCAGCATAGGAAATGCGGGCAGCGTTGCCGCCGTGGGACATCTCCATGCTGGGCACAGCGCCGTGCCGCCGGATCGCCTCCGCCAGCTTGGTCAGATGGGGTCGGCCGGTGGGGTCATCCAGCAGGATATGGTTGCCGTTAGCCAGTGCGATTTCCCCGTCCACCATGGCGTCGCCGATGCAGACGGAGGCCGCACCGCCAATGGCTTTTCGCTCGTAGTAGCAGATGGTTTCGTTGATGGGGTGATTGCCGTAGTGATTATGCTGGAGGCCTGTGGGCGAAGCGAACAGACGGCTGCGGAAAAGCTGGCCGCCCAGCACGATGGGCGTGAACAGATGCGGATAATGACACTGATACATGGTGATTCTGTCCTTTCCGTTAAATTCATATGGAAACAGTATAAACCCGTCACGGTCATCCTGCAAGGGTATTTCTGCTGTACAGAAACTCGCAGAGGATGATTGCTTTTTTGGAGCAAGTGTGGTATAGTGACGGCATACAAAACACAAAAGGAGAAGAATCATGGAAAAACTTCTTGATTTTCTGAAAGATGCCGGCGTATTCTTCTACGCTTCCTGCGACGGTGACAAGCCCCGCGTGCGTCCCTTCGGCTTCTTCATGGAGCTGGACGGCAAGTTCTACTTTGGCATGGGCAAGCAGAAGGAATCCTATAAGCAGACCATTGCCAACCCCAACGTGGAAATCTGCGCGCTGAACAAGAAGAATCAGTGGATCCGGATCCGCGGCATCGCCGTGCCGGATGACAGCGCCGAGACCATGGAGAAGGTATTCGCCCACAGTCCCATGCTCACCCATCTCTACAATGAGAAAACCGGCAATGTGCTGGGCAATTTCTGGATGAAGGAAGGCTACGCCGAGATCGCCGACATGGGCGGCAATTTCGAGTCCTTCAACTTCTGAGTATATCCCACTCCCCCGCAGACCGGGGGAGCTTTATCCGGGTGTAGCGCAGTTGGTAGCGCGGATGGTTTGGGACCATCAGGCCGCAGGTTCGAAACCTGTCACTCGGACCACTTGGACGGTTGAAATAGGATTTACATCCTGTTTCAGCCGTTTTTTGTATTTCTGAGAAGACTTACTGCGCTTCTGCCGGGGGAGAAGCCGATTCCTGCTGTGTACCATGTGGGAAGCTCAAAGCGTCCGATCACATTGTAATAAATCTCGACCTTCTGGTAGGTGACGCCCTCGATTTCCTGCCGGTGATGGACAACGATTTTATCGATGAATTCACGAACCACCTCGGTACTCAGCTTTTCCAGATGGGTGGACTTTTCAACAATATCCAGAAATACTTTTGTGGTGTCAATCTGTTTGGCATCACTTTTTATTTGTTCGGAAAGAGCAGAAAGCTTCTGATTGTTTTCCTCCTGTTCCTTCTCGTACACCTGCGACATTCGTGCAAACCGCTCCGGGGAAAGATTGCCCTTGATTTTGTCCTCGTAGAGCGTACCAAACAATCGGTCGATCTCTTCGTTCCGATGCCGCAGCCGTTCCATTTCCGCTTCTCTGGATTTCTGCTTCTGACCAAATTCAAAACCGCTGCTTTTTTCCAGAAGCCGAAGGAACTCGTCCTTATACTGATTGGTAAAAGCAATCAGACGGTTCAGATCGGTCAGGACGATTTTTTCCAGATAGTCCTGCCGAATGTAGTGGGTGGTGGGGCAGGTGCGGCTTCTTCCGTTATTGTTAGAGCAATTGAAATACTGGATGTTGCGGTTTCCTTGATTGAAATGAAAATGCAAGAGTCCACCGCAGTCGGAGCATACCAGCAGCCCGGAGAACATATTGTGTTCGGCATTTTTTCGCTTCTTGTTGTGAACCGTGCCCCGTTTCTGCTGTACCTTTTCAAATATTTCCCGTTCAATGATCGGTTCGTTGACGCCCTGAAAGATTGCCCAGTTTTCCCGGTCATTGGGATGACGCTTCTTGTTTTTGTAGGATCTGGAAAAGGTCTTAAAGTTGATGATGTCGCCGCAGTATTCTTCCTGCGCCAGTATCTTGGAAACGGTGGAGCTTCGCCAGCAGTATTTGTTATCCGAAACCATTCCGCTGACCTTGAAACCATGTTCCTTTGCATAGGCATTCGGCGTGAGAATCCCGCTCCGCTCCAGTTGTCCCGCAATTTGTTCCGTGCCACGGCCTTCCACATAGAGCTTGAAGATCTGCCGAACAACCTCCGCAGCTCTTTCGTCAATCAGCCAGTGCTTTTTGTCGTCCGGGTCCTTCTTGTAACCGTAAGGCGGCTTGGACAGCGGTTCACCGGAATTTCCCTTGATGCGGTGGGAAGCGCGGATTTTCATACTGGTGTCCCGGATATACCATTCGTTGAACAGATTTTTGACGGGAGCCAGTTCGTTTTCGCCCTTGCTGCTGTCCACATTATCGTTGACCGCAATGAACCGCACATCGTTGTCGGGAAAGAAATGTTCCGTATAATAGCCGCATTGCAGATAGTTCCGCCCGAGACGGGACATATCTTTTACAAAAACCGCATCAATCTCACCTTTGATGATGCTCTGCTCCATGGCCCGAAAGCCGGGGCGGTCAAAGGTCCATCCCGAAATCCCGTCGTCAAGGAATTCAAGAACACGACTGTATCCGAATTCCGCCGTGGCTTTTTGCAATAATTTTCTCTGATTGGAAATGCTGTTACTTTGTATCGTTGGTAATAAACTCTGAAACAAGGAGTGATCCGTCAATACTCAGATTATGATGTTGTTCATCAACTTGGATATCGGTATCTTCTGCCGTAACATCTCCATTATCGACAGATAAATCACTCGCTGTAGAGCAACCATTAAGCATAAACAACAAGATAAAAAATACCAAAGGAAACAACAATACTATTTTATATTTCAACAGCATAATATATAACCTCTCTATCACGAAATACATCCCAAGTTATGCGTATAGCTCGTATTGTTATAAGTTGCATGAGCTATACGCCAGACCTATTAGCTTTCAATCGCAACCTCCAGAAACAGAGGGCGAAATAGGCAGACCAGCGCAGGAATCCATATCGGGTATTGAATACCATACCTCGCACCTCCGTCTCAAAGCTACAGGAAAATGACCACTACGCCGATAACAGAAGCATTATGTTTTTCCTGTTCACTATATAAGTACCTTTTTTCAAATTCTTGGTTGCATTTATTTGACGAGTTTTGAAAACTTTTTCTCAAGGTCATCATTATGTTCCTTTTCCTTTGCTAACATTTGGTCAATATTCGCCTTGGCTGTGAGCAGCTCTTTCATTTCTTCACGCGCTTTGCGGTATTCGCTGTATGCCTCTTTTTTCTCTGCCATCAGCTTAGCCCTTTCTGCTTTCAAGCTCTGGATCGAGGGCAGCTTGGTAATGCCCATATCGTCGAAACACTTTTTTGCCGCTTTGTGGATCGTGATCTCGCGCTCATGCTCGGCAAAAAACTTTTTGGAGTAACCGGCTTTCCGATATGCCACATAGGTCTCGCGCGTTTTGGCGTAGTTTGCGATCTGTACTTCCAAGACCGCAATCTCAGCCAAGCGTTTTTCCGCCGCCTTATTCTTTTCGCTTAATTCGTTGAAACGGGCAGATGCCGCAGCGGACTTTGCGGCAAGAACGTCGTAATCCGTCAAATCATGCTCCTGAAGATATGCCACCGTCTGAGCCATCTGTTTGAGGTTGAATTTCTTTGCCCAATTCGCATACCCGGCACCTTTGCCTTCTTGCAATTTCGCCTGAATGTCGATCAGCAGATTCCCGGACTTTTTCTCCGGCGCGTCTTTTTTCTGAACCTTGCGTTCCTTCGGTTTGTGCTGACGTTCACCGGCGATGACAGCCCGGAGAGCTGCCGCAGAGTAGCCTTCGCCCAACGTGTCCATGCGGGCATAACGCTTTTGTCCTTCGGCTCGGATAGAGGGGTTTTCGTTTCCTTTTACCTCAAACCCAGCCTGCCGGAGCATAGCAAGCAGAGCGTCAAAGCTCTCCGGCTTCTGAGCCATTGCATCGTCAATGGCGTAGCAAATCCGTTCTCGGTGAGAGAACGGTTTTTTATCACCAAGCCATTGGTCATAGCGTTGTCCGTGACGATTCGGATTCTCAATGATGGAATACCCGTTTTCAATGCAGATGGTATCGTTCAGCCGCCGCACGGCGCGGGTGCTTCCCCAAAAGTTTCGGAACTTGCGCTCATGGCTCAATGCCGTGGAGTTCCAGATTATATGATTGTGGATGTGCTTCTTATCGACGTGGGTACAGACAATATAGGCGTGATTGCCTTTTGTGAAACGTCGGGCCAGCTCACAGCCGAGCCTGTTTGCTTCTTCAGGCGTGATCTCTCCAGGGACAAAAGACTGCCGGAGGTGGTACGCGATCACATCATCTGCGCCGCGGATTCTTCCAGTTTTCTGAATGTATACCTGTTTTGAATAAGCAAATTCCGCATCTGCCGTTCGGCTGTCGCATTGCCAGCTTGTGATAAGTTTACCGTTATCGGTTTTCTGCGGATTTTCGACATAATCAATGATTTTGCTGATCGCCCTGCTGACGGTTCTGCCCTTACCGATATGAAGGGGCATTAGTCGTGTGGTTGCCATATAAATGTTCCTCCCTATAGTTTTTAGTGCAAA
>DCGQ01000003.1:14830-15262 GCA_002314635.1 Clostridiales bacterium UBA1774 | reverse complement strand
GAGGGCAAATACAACACCCGTCTGGATTTCCTCACCGAGGTACCCCCCGGAAAGGTGGTCTATCACTTCGAGGATGTGGACATGGCGGTGGCCAAGAAAAAGCTGGGCGGCATCGCCTGCATCACCGGCGGCTTCAAGTCCTGGAATCTGGCCTTCCATACGCCGGAGCAGGTTCGGGACGAGGTGAAAAAGCTGATCGACATCTGCGCTCCCGGCGGCGGCTATATGTTTGAAACCAGCAGCGGTCTGGACGCGGCCAAGCCGGAAAATGTGGCCGCCGTGTTCGACACGGTGAAGAATTACGGCAAAGCATAAAAACAGCGGGCTTCGATTTTTCGAAGCCCGCGTTCTTTTTAATCAGAAGTCTGCGCTGCCGGTGGTACGGGGGAAGGGGATCACGTCGCGGATGTTGCCCACGCCCGTGAGGTACAT
>DCGQ01000003.1:14662-14804 GCA_002314635.1 Clostridiales bacterium UBA1774 | reverse complement strand
GCGCTCAAAGCCAAGGCCGAAGCCTGCGTGCTTGGTGCCGCCGAAACGGCGAAGATCCAGATACCAGTCGTAGCCGCTCTTGTCCAGACCCAGCTCGTCCATTCTGGCCTCCAGCACATCCAGACGCTCCTCACGCTGGCTG
>DCGQ01000003.1:0-14653 GCA_002314635.1 Clostridiales bacterium UBA1774 | reverse complement strand
GGCTGCCGCCGATGATCTCGCCGATTCCGGGGGCAAGGCAGTCCACCGCGGCCACGGTCTTTCCGTCCTCGTTCAGACGCATATAGAAGGCCTTGATCTCCTTGGGATAGTTGGTCACAAACACCGGCTTGCCGAAATGCTTTTCGGTCAGATACCGCTCATGCTCGGTTTGCAGGTCGCAGCCCCAGTAGACCGGGTATTTGAACTCCGCGCCGCAGTTTTTCAGAATCTCCACCGCGTCGGTATACGTCACGCGGGCAAACTCGGAGGAGGCCACCAGCTCCAGCCGGTCTTTCAGACCCTTGTCCACAAAGCTGTTCAGGAACTCGATCTCCTGACCGCACTGATCCAGCACGGTACGGATCACATATTTCAGCATCCCCTCTGCCATTTCCATATCGTCCTCCAGATCGGCAAAGGCGATTTCCGGCTCGATCATCCAGAACTCGGCGGCATGGCGGGTGGTGTTGGAGTTTTCAGCGCGGAAGGTGGGGCCGAAGGTGTAGACGCTGCCGAAGGCCATGGCGTAGGTCTCAGCGTTCAGCTGGCCGGAAACGGTCAGACTGGTCATCTTTCCGAAGAAATCCTGGCTCCAGTCCACTTCCCCGTTCTCCGTCAGCGGCGGGTTTTTGGGATCCAGCGTGGAAACGCGGAACATCTCGCCGGCGCCCTCACAGTCGCTGCCGGTGATCAGCGGGGTATGCACATACACAAAGCCCTGATTCTGGAAAAAGCTGTGGATCGCAAAGGCGGCCACGCTGCGGATGCGGAACACGGCGCTGAACAGGTTGGTACGGGGGCGGAGATGGGCCACCGTCCGCAGATACTCCACGGTATGACGCTTCTTCTGCAGCGGGTATTCGGGCGCGGAAGCACCCTCCAGCGCAATGTCCGTGGCTTTCAGCTCGAAAGGCTGCTTTGCGTCCGGCGTCAGGACAAAATTGCCGCGAACCACAAAGGACGCGCCCACATTCTGCTTGGTAACATCCTTATAATTGGCAATGACGCCGTCTTCAAATACGACCTGCAGGCTCTTGAAGCAGCTGCCGTCGTTCAGTTCCAGAAATCCGAAGCTTTTCAGATCGCGGATGGTGCGTGCCCAGCCGCATACGGTGATCTCCTGTCCTTCAAAATCGGCAGGCTGTTTGTAAAGGGCTGCAATACAGATTCTTTCCATCTTTTTGATTCCTATCTCAAATATTCGTTAATCTTCCGTTTTATCGGGTTCCGGGTTTTCCGTGGCTTCCTCCGCCGGTTCTTCGGCAGCTTCCCGCACTTCCACCTGCTCCACCACCGGATCGGCGGTCATACCCTCCGGGTCTGCCCCGCTTTTCAGGATGCGGAATGCGTCGTTCATCTCCGTGTCCACCGCTTCCTCTGCGGCTTCCGTCTGACGCTGCTCCTGCTCCAGCCGCTCCTGCTCCAGAATCTGCGCCTTCTTATCCCGGTTCACCCAAAGGTCCTCCGGTTCCGGATGGCGGAAGAAACGGACATACAGCAGAATGCCCAGCGAAACAAGGAAGGTCAGTCCCGCAACCAGCTGGCTGATCCGCAGGTTGCTGGAGCCGAGATACAGGCTGTCCGTCCGCAGACCCTCGATCCACACCCGACCCAGACCGTACCATGCAAGGTAGCCGAGAAACAGTTCCCCGTCAAACCGTCTGTGCTTCTTCGACCAGCAATGGAGAATGACAAAGCCCAGCGCGTTCCACAGGCTCTCATAAAGGAAAGTGGGATGATGATAGAATGTACCGTAGGAGTATTTCAGCCCCATCTTCCACGGCAGGGTGGTGGTTCCGCCGAAGGCTTCCCGGTTGGTGAAATTGCCCCAGCGGCCGATGGCCTGACCGATCAGCAGTCCCAATCCGGAAATATCTGCCACGGCGCGGGTGCGAATCTTCTTCATGCGGGTGGCCAGAATCATACCCGCAACGCCGCCGATCACGCCGCCGTAAATGGCAAGGCCGCCGTTCCAGATGCGGATGATGTCCTTCAAATCGTCCACCCCGTCAAAATAGGGGTTTACGCCCTCGCTGTCCCGGTAGAATATCACATAATAGAGACGCGCACAGATGATGCCCAGCGGCACGGCCCAGATCAGGGTGTCGATCATATCGTCCTCCGTCAGTCCGAACACCGGCGCACGCTTTGTGGTATACAGCACGGCAAGCAGGAAACCAACTGCGATAATAACACCATACCAGTAAATTTTCCAGCCGAAAATCGTGAAATATGGCATGAAATTCAGAATAAACTCATCGCCCAGCATCGGAAATGTAATTCCGGGAATCTCCATAATACCTTCCTTTCCAGTTACAGTGGATTGACAACAGACATGGCAATGCGTTCCGGTTTCAGGCTTTCCTGTATCATTGCCGTGATCTCCGCTTCCGTGACGGACTCACAAAGCCGGGGATAATCCATGTGGGAATACCCGTTCAGATAGCTGTCCGCCTGAGTATGGCACAGATTCTCCGGAGAATCAAGCAGCATCAGAAAATTCCCCAGCGCTGCATGGCGGACCCGCCGGCAGCGGGCACGCATCTCCCCGTCCATCCGGAAATGCTCCGCCGCGTCCATGACCCGGTTCTGCACCTCATAGGGTGCGCTGCACCGGCCTCCGACGCAGAACACGCCGCCTTCGGGGAAAAAGTATGCGCCGCTGTAGAAGCTGGAATTGATCAGTCCTTCTTCATACAGGCTGCTGTACAGCGGAGAGCCCTCCCCGCAGAACAGCTCCGCTGCCAGATCGGCGCAGATCTGCTGACGGGCCGTCTCCTCTCCCGGCTGCACCTTGGGCAGCTTGGAGCCGAAGCGGAACAGCGGCATTGCCACCGCCATTTTCTGCTCCGTCCGAACCCGGACCGGCAGAGCGTCTTCCTCTTTTCCGTAATCCCTCTGAGGCGCCGGCTGACCCTGCGGCGTCAGCTCCTCCGCAATGCGGAAAACCTCCTCCGGGTCCAGATCGCCTGCGCAGCACAGCACCATGTTTTCCGGGGTGTAGAACATCCGATAGCAGTCGCCCAGCAGCTCCGCCGTGATCGCATCAATGCTCTCCGGCGTACCCGCAATGGGATCCCGAACCGGGTGGTTCCGGTACAGGGCACGCAGCAGCTCCTGATGGACGCGGCGTGCCGGGTCATCCAGACCCATCCGGATCTCCTGCCCGATAATGCCCCGCTCCTTCTCCACGCTTTCCGGGGTAAAGCAGGGCGTGTACACATATTCCAGCAGCTCCCGCAGGTTCTCCCCGAAATGCTCCGTACAGCCAAACAGATAGCCGGTCATGCCGCTGCCGGTAAAGGCATTGGGCGAAGCGCCCAGCGCACTGAACCGCTCCATCACATTCCGATCCGGCATATCGAACATTTTATGCTCCAGATAGTGGGCAATGCCCGCCGGGGTCTCCATCCAGCCTTTTTCCACACGGAACCGCCGGTCACAGCCGCCGTAACGGGTCGCCAGCAGAGCAAACCGGGTCTGAAAACCGGGCATGGGGGTGACGAAAACCCTGAGGCCGTTTTGCGTGGTTCCCTCATAGACCGAGAGACCGCAGCGTGGGTAATCTGTCCGCTTCATTCCCCATCCCCCTTTTTCAGAAAATAGCACAGTCCCTGTTTCAGACGGCCTGCCAGCTTCTGGATCTCCTCCCGGGAGATTTCCAGTGCGAATACCGCACACTGGCGCAGGTCAGCCGCCTCCCCCAGCAGATTCTGTCCCTGCTGAAAGCTGCACATGGCCGAAGGGTCGTCCAGTCCCATCCGGTAGGAGGTGAACACGCTCTGCCGCGCCGTTTCCAGCTCCGCATCGGTGAAGCCGCCGGTCTGAAGCTGCTCCAGCTCCGTCAGAATGGCTTCCTCCACCGCCTCCGCCTGATCGAAGGAGATGCCCGCCTGTACCATCATGCTCTTTTTATAGCGTTCCGCGCTGCTGCCGATCTCGTAGCAAAGGCTCCGCGCCTCCCGCACATTGCGGAACAGCCGGGAGGCGGGGCCGCCTCCCAGCATTTCATTCAATACCGCCAGCGTAGGCCCGTCCACCCGCTCTGACCCGGTGAAGCGGAATCCCAGAACCAGGATCCCCTGTTCCACGTCCATTTCCTCCGTGACGCGCCTGCATTCCGGCAGGGCGGAATGCATACCGCCGGTTTCCAGCAGCCGCTCACCGCTGCCCGGGATGGAGCGGAAGGCCTTCCGCACCGCGTCCTCTACCCGCGCCGGTTCCGCACCGCCGCAATAGTACAGCTCCATGGGCGCTTCCGCAAGGATTTTCCGATAGTGCTTGGTCAGGCTCTGGTAATGCTGCTTCAGCGCTTCCTCCGCCGTTCCCAGCGGGTAGATGCCGTAAGGCTCCTGTTCAAACAGCAGCGCTCTGGCCCGGATCCGGGCATAGCCTCTTTTGTTGTTCACATTCGCCAGAATCCGGTCATGCAGGTTCTGCCGCTCCGTGCGGACAAACTTATCCTGCAGCAGACCGCCTCTGGTTGCCGGATCCAGCAGCATATCCCCGGTCATGGAGATCATCCGTTCCAGATGGTTTTCCTCGCCGGGCAGGAACCGGTCATCCGGGAAGGCGGCGTGAAAGCCGATGCTCATGGTCTCCCCGTACTGGGTGATGGCCGGTGACAGAGACGCGCCGTAAAGCTCCTCCAGCGCTGCCGAAATCCGGGTCAGATCCGGCAGTCTGCGGGTTCCCCGGCTCAGCACCGGCATCAGCAGTGAATCTCTGGAAACGCACGCTTTCTGCAGGGGGCGCAGCAGCTGCACGCTGAAATAGCCGCTGTGAAACTGTTCTGTATGCAGGATATGAAGATTCACTCCGGAGGCCAGCGCAATATCCCGCCTGTTCTCCATTCTATCTCCCCGCTTTCCTGCGATTACCGATATCGCATATAGTTTATCTTGATAATATATCACATTCTTTCGATTTTTGGCAAGCAATCTGTCACATTTTATTGACTGAGATTCCATATTGTCCGCCGTTTTTCCGGACGGACACGGCATAGCGAACCGCGCCCACCTGATATTCTGCCGAGTACCCCGTCCAGTCCGCAGGAAGCGCCGGGTTCACCCGCAGCTCCCCCCGAACCGTATGCAGGCCCAGAAGCTCCTCGACGCCGGTACGCAGGAACCAGCCTGCCGCGCCGGTATACCAGCTCCAGCCGCCTCTGCCCCGCATATCCGGGTTGTCGTACACATCCGCAGCCAGCACGAAGGGTTCCAGCTGATACTGCCGCTCCGGTTTATCCAGCGGCAGCAGCGTCCGCAGCAGCTCCCAGCCCAGCTCCGTCTCTCCGCAGCGCAGGCAGGCCGCTGCCAGCCAGACCGCCGCATGGGTATATTGGCCGCCGTTCTCCCTGACTCCGGGCAGATAGCTGCGGATATACCCCGGGTCCTGCACCCCGTCAAAGGGCGGGGTAAACAGGCGCACCAGTCCGTTTTCCCGATCCAGCAGCTCCTTCGCCGCTTTTTTCACCGCCATCCGGCTTTTCTCCGGCTCGCCCAGTCCGCTGAGCACGGCGAAGCTCTGCGCCAGCGAATCCATGGCGCACTCCGGATTTCCCGCAGCGCCCAGCGGCGTGCCGTCCGCATACCAGCCTCGCAGATACTGTCCGTCCGCCCACGCGCCGTTGGCCGCTCTTGCCAGCCGCTGCGTTTCCGCGGCAAAGCCGGGAAGCCGCGTCCCGTACCGGGCATACACCATGGCGGCAAACCACGTGAGCCAGACGCTTTCCCCTTCCACCCGGTTATAGCCGTCATTCCAGTCCCCCGCGCCCATTTTCAGCAGGCCGTGAGGGCCGGTTCCCCGCTGCCGCACCAGCTGCAGCGCCCGCCGACAATGCTCCAGCAGTGTGCCGGTTTCGCCGGTGCCGGGTCTTTCATAGCGGTCAGCCTCCGTCTCGCCCAGCGGTTCACTGCGAAGGAAGGGCGCCTCCTCTGACCAGATTGTGTCATCCCCGGTCTTTTGTGCATAGACGTCGGCGGCATAGGCCAGCCACAGCAGATCATCGCTGCAGCGGGTACGCACGCCCCGGTCTCCGGCCTTCTGCGGATGCCACCAGTGCATCACATCCCCTTCCTCATACTGATGGGCGGCACAGCGCAGGATGTGGCTCCGGGCCAGCGCCGGTTCCGGGTCGATCAGGGCACAGATATCCTGCAGCTGATCCCGGAAGCCGTAGGCTCCGCCGCTCTGATACAGGGAAGCGCGGCCATAGATGCGGCAGGCCAGCACCTGATAGGCTGCCCAGCCGTTCAGATATGCATCCAGCGCCGGACAGCCGCTTTCCAGCGAAAGTCCGCCGGTTCGGGTTTTCCACTCCTGAATCGTTTCCTCCAGCAGCCGCTTTCCCGTTTCGTAATCCGTCTCCCCGCCCTTTTCCGCAGAGACGGTCAGACACAGTCCGGGCGCGGCTTTCAGTTCCATCCGGGCGCTGTACCCGGCCTTTCCACCGTCCGTCTCCGTTCCGTCACCGTGAAGCCAAAGCCTTCGCTCCGTTTCCAGCCGCCAGCGGATCCGGTCGCCCTCCTTCCGGCCGGACAGCTCCACCAGCAGGATCCGCTGCGCTCCCTCCCGCGGGACAAAGCCGGTCACGCTGCTTTTCGTTCCGCCGGGAAGCTTCCGCTCCCAGCGGATGAAGCCAAGTCCGTAGGAAACGCAGGTCTCAGCCGTGTCCGCATCCGCGAACAGGGACAGCGGCTCTCCGTCCCGCACCAGCTGCAGCTCCTCCACGGTATTCAGACCGCAGGGGTCGTTTTTCCACGGGGTCAGCCGGTGTTCCCGGGCGTTGTCCAGCCACATACTGCCGCAGCCGGTGTCCGCCGCCAGCCAACCCAGTCTGCCGTTTGACAGAATGTGCGTCCATGCCCGCAGACCCACCCCGCTTTCCGTAACGGCGCGTACCGTCTGCCCCTCCGGTGATACCCGGCGCAGCGCCATGGTGTCCACCGAAGCGGGGATCAGGCGCAGCGCCTCCGGCTTCGGCTCCCCCTGACCGGCGCCCACGGCGTACCGGCTCAGCTCCTGCCATTCGGCCTTCCCGCCGGGGAAAACGTGATACCCGCCCGGCTGATGCTCCCATTGCCCCAGCTCCAGCCGCTCCGCCGTGCGGGTCAGCGCCTTCCGTTCCGGGGTTCCGTAAATGCCGCTGTCGGCGGTGAAGATCACAAGGTCATAGGAAACGCCCAGACCCTTCAGAAACGCCCACTGACGCAGGGCCGTTTCCCCGTCCTGCCGCTCCGCCGTCACCACCGGGAAGTCCCCGGAAATACCCCAGCGCCACAGCGGTTCCCGCCGGTCTCCGGCATCCGCTGCCTCCGGCAGCGGCAGCTTCCACCGAACCAGCTCCGGCAGCAGGAGAAACGCCTTCTCCGGACTTGCCCCGTTCAGCCATTTCCGCAGCAGGAAATCATAATACCCGCTGCCGGTTCCCCGCTCCGTCAGCAGATCGGCGGCGCGGAGGATCGCTTCCTTCCGGGTAAACCCGGCAGCCAGCGAATAAACCACGGTCTGTTTCTCCCCCGGCTGCAGACGCAGCACCGTCCGCAGAAAGGCGCATGGCTCCGATGCGGCACGGATACCCCGGCTTTCCCGACTGACCGCGCTGCGGATATTCCGGATGCCGCCCCGCCCGAACAGCAGCGCCCGATCCGTGTCGGCCAGACAGGCCGCGCTGCAGCCGATGGCCATGTGTGCCTCCGGTTCGCTGCCGCCGCTGCGATGGGTGAAGCACAGAATGCCGTCCTCGCTGCCCGGCTCCAGACAGAGCCGCTGAAACGCCGGATGGGACTCCCACGCTGCCTCCCGGCAAAGCACCGGCTCCAGATACAGCGCAAGGGTCAGCTCCCGGCGGCTGTCGGAGCGGTTTGTGATCGTGACGCTTCGCCGCTGCCCCGGAACCCGGTCGGAGACCTGAATCCGCTGGGAAAAGGCAAGACCGTCCTGCTCCGTGAAAACCGTCAGGCACGAGCCGTCACAGCTGCTGTACCGTTTGGCTCCCGTGCCGTAATCCGGCGCGGCCTGCAGAGGAATCACCCCATTCGCCGTGGCCGCAAACAGCAGCACACCCGGCACTGCCGCCGCCGCGTCCTTTTCGCACACATGGAGCAGGATACCGTTCCATGTGCAGTGCTGATACCCCGACGCGCTGACCAGCGCATGAAAGCTGCCGCTGCTCAGGGGACAGAACAGGGGTTTTTCCGGGTCAGCTCCGATCCGCAGCAGCTTCATCCCCTGCCGGGTCGGCCGTTTCGGGCGCTCCGGCAGCCGGGAATCCGATTCCGTCCGGATCTTCTGCCCCACCGGTGCGCTTTCCTCCAGCAGCTCCTGACAGGCGGCCATCTCCGGGTCTGCCAGAAACCTTCGGCGCAGAATGCCGCCGCACAGGGCGTTGTCCGCTGCCAGCAGACTCATGGCCAGATGGTGCGCCATATAGCACCGCACCGGCTGTTCGCTGCCGCGGGAGGGGGTCAGATCCAGCGCCTCATAGAAGCCGAAGCGCCCCTCCATGCCCATGCGGCGCAGGCGCAGCAGGTTCCGCACCACCGGACGCGCCCCCTCCGGCAGCGCCAGAAACGAGGCATACGGTGCTATGACCCGCTCCCGATCCATCCCGGTGCAGAGCGCCAGCTTCTGTACGCCGTGGGCCTTGTAGGCATAGTTCAGTCCGCCGTCCGTCTCCGCGAATGCGCTTTCCGACACGCCCCAGATTCCGTTCACCGCCGCGCTTCGCTGCACATGGCAGCAAAACGCCCGGCTCTCCCGAAGCAGGGAGCCTTCCGGCTCGGTGAGAAACAGTGCGGGCATCAGATACTCGAACATGGTTCCCGTCCACGAGGCAAGTCCGCTCTGCCCCTCCGCCTCCAGCAGGGTTCTGCCCAGATGCCGCCAGTGCTTTTTCGGCGCTTCGCCCCGGGCAACGGCCAGAAAACCCGCCGTTCTGGCCTCGCTTTCCAGCAGGTCATACCAGATCTCAGTGGGCGTGTCCGTCTGCGGGTCCCAGCCCAGATAGAACAGGCAGCGCTTTTCGTCATAGAGAAAATCCAGCTTCATATTTCCGATCAGCTCATCCAGCAGCGGCAGCAGCCGGGGTGCGGCAGTCCGGGCAGCGCTTCGCAGGATCACAAGGCAGGCCAGCAGATTTCCGCTGTCCACCGTGGAGATATAGGGCGGATTCAGCGGCTGCAGCGTGCGGATATCCACCCAGTTATACAGATGCCCCCGGAATTTCGGCATCCTTGAAAGGGTATTCAAGCTGGCTTCCGCCCGCGTCCATACCTCCGCCTCGGTGCAGAGACCCAGATCCGAAGCAGCCAGAAGGGCAAGGAGCATCAGGCCGATGTTGGTGGGACTGGTGCGCTCCGCAATGCGTTCCTCCGGAACCTCCTGCAGATTATCCGGCGGCAGCCAGTTCCGCTCCGCATTCACCAGCGTGTCAAAATACCGTTTGATATCCCCGCAGCAGTGCAGCAGGAATTCCCGGTCTGCCTCCCGCAGACGGGGCGTTTTCTCCCGCTCCCGGCTGAGGAACACCGCCGCGGCGGGGCACAGCAGCCACAGCAGACCCGCGATTTTTCCCATGACTGTGCCCCACAGCAGCAGCGGCAGGGCGCAGACATAGCAGGGCCACATCCGGCGCAGACAGGCTTTCGGAGCCCCCCCTTCACTCTGTGCGCTGGTCACCCAGCTCAGCAGCTTCCGGTGGCTGACCAGCATCCGATACAGGGCGCAGCAGATGGCGTGGAGGTTGACCCAGCCGGTATACGGCAGCAGCCAAAGCAGCCACACCAGCTGATACAATGCCCGCTGCAAACCGGACAGGCTGCGGGAATGATACCGTTTCCCGCCGATTCCGCCGCCCGGCAGCACCCGCAGCAGCATACCGGCAAGGACGGTCAGGAAACAGCCCAGATACGCCGTTTTCCCCGTCAGCAGCCATAGCAGCGCGATGGTGAGCTGCGCCGCCGGCAGCAGGCTGCGGCACAGATTGTCCCAGATCTTATAGCGGGACAGCTGGGGCACCGGGTTTCGCACCCGCTCCCCGTCCCGGTTCCGGACGAAGGGCAGGAGCCACGGAATGGTCTGCCAGTCGCCCCGGATCCAGCGGTGCTGCCGGTCGTAATAGCTGAGTACGCCGGAGGGGAAGCCCTCCGTCAGGGTCACATCGCTGAGATAGGCGCAGCCGGTACAGGCTCCCTCCAGCAGATCGTGGCTCAGCAGTCTCTCCGGCGGAAAGCAGCTGCCCACGCAGCGGAGAAAAGCGTCAATGTCCAGAATGCCCTTTCCGCAGTAGCTTCCCTGTCCGAACAGATCCTGATACACGTCGCTGTTCACGCCGCCGTAGGGGTTCATTCCCCCCTGTCCCGCAAAGATCCGGCTGAAGCCGGACTTCTCCGCGTCCGAAAGGGACACCCGCAGATGCGGCTGCAGCAGCGCGTGTCCGCCGGTCAGGCGGCCCTCCCGGCTGATCTCGGGCCGGTGCAGCGGATGAGCCAGCGTACCCGCCAGCTCCGCCGCCGTGTCCATATTCAGGCGGGTGTCCCCGTCCAGCACGATCAGGTATTTCACCGATTCCGGCAGCGGTGCTCCGCAGCATTCCAGATGCTGTTCCTGCCCGCGCAGCAGCGCACAAAGCTCCAGAATCGCGCCCCGCTTCCGCTCGCTGCCCCGCCAGACCCCATCCCGCCGGCTGCAGCTCCGCTCCCGGACGAACAGATAAAACCCGCCGCCGTATTTCCGGTTCAGCTCACGGACGGTGGCCTTTGCCGCGCCCAGAATGGCAGCGTCCGTGTCCTGCGTCCGGCTGCGGCTTTCGCCGTAATCCATCAGAATGCCCAGCAGCAGCTGCTTTCCCGCCCGCCGGTTGGCCAGACGGTACTGCTCCAGCCTTGCTGCCGCCTCCTGTGCCGCCTCCGGCGTGGTCAGCAGCACCACGCTGACCGCCAGCGTAGTGCTTTCCTCCGGGATCCCGGCGGCATAGTCCAGTCTGGGCAGCCGCTCCGGGTGCTTTCGGGCGCTGCAGCAGCGGTGAAACAGAAACGATACGCCGTCCTGCAGCGGCAGAAGCAGCAGCGCCCATGTCCACGGCGCGCCCAGTCCCCGGCTCAGTCCCAGCGCCAGCAGCAGCGGCAGAAGCAGGTGCAGCAGCAGAAACGGCACCAGCGGCTCCCGCCGGGGATGACCCAGCGGCCTGTGATACAGGTATTCGCCGATGTGCTGCTTCTCCCGTTCCGCCAGACGCAGCACCAGCGCGGCGGCCTCCGTCTCCCTCATCCCGGCTTTCCGGGCAAGGAGGGCGCACTTTCGCCGGTAATCCCGCCGGGATTCCGCGTCCATCATGGGGTAGACCCGGGCAGGATCCTGCTGAAATACCTGCGCCATGGTGCTGACGGAATCCAGCAGCGCCGCCAGATCCGTCCGATCCAACAGGGACAGCGACTGAAACACCGCCTGACAGTCCTGCTTCGATTCCGCCAGCCGGTGCAGCAGACTGCTCCGCAGCGCCGCCGGAACCAGCGAAATCTCCCGCTCCGTCAGGGCCGTGACCTGCTGTACCCCGGTGAGAAAGGCGCGGAGCTGCTCCGCTTCCAGCCTTCCGCCGCTTTTCTCCGTCAACGCGTCGGCCAGCCGCTGCACCCACGGCTGCGGCCCGCAGGCGCGGATGCGTCCTGCGCCACGATAGGCACAGGCAGCGGCCTTTCCGTCCCGGCGGACCCGGTAAAGGTTGTCCTGCAGCCACTTCCGATCCTCCTCCGAGGCAAGGTTCTGTCCTTCACAGAGCTGCTCCAGTATTTGCACATCCTTGCGGATCCGCAGAGCCGCGCAGCGGCTTCGGAGCGTTCCATTCGGGTGATTTTCTGACGCGATACGCGCACCGTATCGCTCCATATCCGGGTTTTCGTTGACATTTCGGTTCATTTCCATCATAATGAGATAGTTTCCGCCGGGACACCCTGCAATATACCTGCAATTTGCAGAAAATCGTCTGTCTTACCACTTGACAAATCCGGGAAAACACGCTAGAATACCGGTCTGTAATGGCGTTATACTTTACAGGGCAGGAACCACATGGATAAAAACATTTACCTCTCTCTCCTGCTGGATTTCTATGGTGAGCTGCTCACGGAGAAACAGCGGGAATATGCCGATCTGTACTACAACGAGAATCTGACGCTGAGTGAGATCGCCGAAAACGACGGGATCAGCCGTCAGGCCGTCCGGGATGCGCTGCTCCGCGCGGAGATCGCGCTGACGGACACGGAAAAGCGAACCGGTCTTGCGGCGCGGCATACGCAGCTTCTGAAGCAGATCGAAACCGCCGAGGCGCTGGTATCTCAGATCTCCGCGCTGAATGCGGAGAAGCTTCAGAATCCGGCACTTTTGAGCATCTGTGCGGAACTGCAGCATGTTCTGGAAGAAATGAAGCTATAGTGGTCAGCCGGCCACAACGGGTAAGGATCGATTATGGCATTTGAAAGTCTGTCCGAAAAGCTTTCGGCTACCTTTAAAAAGCTCCGCAGCAAGGGCCGTCTGACGGAAAGCGATATCAAGGACGCCATGCGCGATGTTCGCATGGCCCTTCTGGAAGCGGACGTCAGCTACAAGGTCGTGAAGGATTTTGTGGCCCGCGTCAGCGAGCGGGCAATGGGTCAGGCCGTTCTGGAAAGCCTCACCCCCGCGCAGATGGTCATTAAGATCGTCAACGAAGAGCTCACCGAGACCATGGGCAAGGAGAACTGCAAAATCAACATTTCCTCCAGCTCCCCCACGGTCATCATGCTGGTGGGTCTGCAGGGCGCCGGTAAAACCACCAACGGTGCCAAGCTGGCAGGTCTCCTGAAAAAGCAGGGCAAGCGGCCTCTGCTGGTGGCCTGCGATATCTACCGTCCCGCCGCCATTGACCAGCTGATCACCGTAGGCGGTCAGGTAGGCGTTCCCGTGTTCCAGATGGGCAAGGACGACCCGGTGAAGATCGCCAAGGCCGCCATCGCCCACGCCAAGCAGAACGGCAACGACATCGTCATGCTGGACACTGCCGGTCGTCTCCACATCGACACGACGCTGATGGATGAGCTGAAAAACGTGAAGGCCGCCGTGGAACCCAGCGAGATCATGCTGGTGCTGGACGCCATGACCGGTCAGGACGCGGTGAACGCCGCCAAGGCCTTCGACGAGGCGCTGGGCATTGACAGTGTGTTCCTCACCAAGCTGGACGGCGACGCCCGCGGCGGCGCGGCACTGAGCGTGCGTGCCGTCACCGGAAAGCCCATCAAATTCGCCGGTATCGGCGAAAAGCTGGACGGGATCGAACCCTTCCATCCGGAGCGCATGGCCTCCCGGATTCTGGGCATGGGCGACATCCTCACCCTGATCGAGAAGGCCGAGCAGTCCTTTGATGAGAAAAAAGCGCAGGAGATGGCAGACAAGCTGCTGTCCAACCGCTTTACGCTGGCAGATTACTATGACCAGCTGGTGCAGCTGAAGGGCATGGGCAGTCTGCAGGATCTGGCGGGTATGATCCCGGGCATGGATTCCAAGGCGCTGGCCGGTGCCACCATTGACGAAAAGGCGCTGGCGAGAACGGAGGCCATCATCCTCTCCATGACCCCCGCCGAGCGGAACGACCCCTCCCTGCTGAACAGCTCCCGCAAAAAGCGCATCGCCAAGGGCAGCGGCACCCAGATCGTGGATGTGAACCGGCTCCTAAAGCAGTTTGAGCAGATGCAGGCACTGACCAAGCAGCTCAGCGGCAAGAACATGAAAAAGCTGATGAACAGCAAGATGGGTGCCAAAATGGGCGGAAAAGGCAAAAAGAAGGGCCTTTTCGGATTTTAAACAACAGGTAAAAGTCAAAAGCTTTTCCGAAATAACATTACATTTTTGAGGTGTATTATCATGGTTAAGATCAGACTGCGCAGACTGGGCGCAAAGAAGAACCCCTACTACCGCATCGTTGTCGCTGACTCTCATTTCCCCCGCGACGGCCGTTTCATCGAAGAGATCGGCACCTATGATCCCCTGACTGAGCCCTCCACCATCGTTGTTGACGCCGAGCGTGCCCAGACCTGGATCAAGAACGGCGCTCAGCCCACCGATACCGTCAAGGCACTGCTGAAGAAGGCAGAGGCATAAGGAGAACTGACCTGAATGAAAGATCTGCTGACCTATATGATACAGAACCTCGTGGATCANNCGCTCAGCCCACCGATACCGTTAAGAATCTTCTCAAGAAGGCCGGCGTGATCTGAGATTCCGGCGACTCCGAAAGGACTTTATTCTGAATGAAAGAACTGTTGCTGTATATCGCGCAGAATCTGGTCGATCATCCCGATGAGGTAACGGTCACCGAGCGTGAGGAGGATGGCGAGGTCATTCTGGAGCTGCGTGTTGCCGACGGTGACATGGGTAAGGTAATCGGCCGTCAGGGTCGTATTGCGAAGGAAATTCGTGTCCTCATCAAGTCGCTTGCACAGCGCAGCGACAAGCGGGTTACGGTCGATATTGTGGACTGAACGCCGCGATTCTATTTGATTTGGATCTTGCCGGAGAATGATTCTCCGGCAATTTTCAAAAGGAGAACTTATGCCCGATAAAGAGTTTCTGGAAATCGGAAAAATCATCAATACCCATGGCATCCGCGGCGAAGTGAAGCTGG
>DCGQ01000052.1 GCA_002314635.1 Clostridiales bacterium UBA1774 | reverse complement strand
ATAGAAAAAACAGGTGTTACAGTACCTTTCCGATAATACTGAACATGGTATTGGGAGACACTACGATGGGGGAATATGCCTCATTATAGGAAATCAGAACCGACTGGAAATGCGTATTCCCATAGCTGTCCTCGTACTCATCAGCGACAGTCTCATCGGGTTCCTGCACATCGTAGCATTTGATATACCCGCAGCCGTCATAAATAAAGATGCCGACCTCGCCGGGGCGCAGCTCGGAGCATTCCTTGACCCAGACAAGCTGACCATCCTGATATACCGGCTCCATACTGTCACCGTGGATATAGAGACCGAAATTAGCTCCAAAGGGAATCTGATCTTCCGGGAACTTGATATTCCTGAACTGGCCTTCATCCAGAAAATTGCCGGTGCCCGCAGAAACCCGAAGTTCACTGACTGGCATGGAAACCATACGTATCTGACGCTTCGGCGGGTGCGGTTTGTACATACCGGTGGCAATCAGATCGTTTTTGTAGGAAAGCAGCTTTTCCATTCCCTCATCGTTCAGGGTTCGACGTTCTTCAAAGAAGTAGCCCATATTATCTTCAAGCCCCAGAATATGCGCTACGGCAAATAGCTGATATGCGCTGGGGACAGATTTGCCCAGTTCCCATTTGCTCAAAGCGGCAGTGCCAATGTCGATACCGCATTGTGACAGCAGGGCGCAAAACGCAGCAAGCGATAGCTTTTTACTTTGCCGGGCTTCGGCGATCCGCTTTCCGATATAGTTTTTTTCTCTTTCTTCTGAGATGTCATAGGATAGATGACTGCCAATGAGGTGGATGATTTTGTTATCACTTTTCATGCTGTGCCTCCCACTCGTTTGAATATTGCGTTTGTCGAAGCCGGATAGAACTCCGGCTTCTTCTCTTTTTGTAGAGGAGTATAGACTCTATGGTGAAGAATGTCAACTAAAAGGACGAAAACTCGTCCTTGAAAAGAATTAAAAGCTGATGTATACTCGGGGCACTTAAAAAACCGGGGCGGTGATGACCATGAGAGACTTCACGGTGCTGCACAGTGACATGAACTCGTTTCTATGCCAGTGTTGAGATGATGCTGGAGCCGAAGCTCCGCGGCAAAGCGGTTGCGGTATGCGGTTCCACGGAAAACCGGCACGGAATCGTTTTAGCAAAATCGGAGCTGGCAAAAAAGGCCGGGGTCAAGACCGGCATGGTGAACTGGGAAGCAAGAAGAGCCTGCCCGGACCTGATTCTTGTTCCGCCGCAGTACGACCAGTATCTGAAATATTCCAAGCTTGCCCACGATATCTATTACCGGTACTCCGATTTCGTAGAACCGTTTGGCATGGACGAATGCTGGCTGCGGCTGAATGAACAGGATTTGGCACTGGGCAAGCAGATTGCAGATGAAATCCGGGAGCTTACGAAAGAGGAACTGGGCTTGACCGTAAGCGTCGGTGTATCGTTCAGCAAGATTTTTGCGAAGCTGGGTTCGGACATGAAAAAGCCGGATGCCGTTACGGTTATCAGCCGTGAGAATTACAGAGAAAAGGTCTGGCCGCTGCCGGCGTCTGATTTGCTGTATGTCGGCAGAGCAACGGCAGCGAAGCTGGAGAGTTACGGGATTCGCACCATTGGAGAACTGGCAGCAGTTGAACCGGAGATGCTTCAAAGCTGGCTCGGAATCAACGGACTGAAGCTGAGCAGCTATGCCAACGGTACGGACAATTCCAGAGTAATGCCGAAGGACTTTGTTTCTCTGATGAAAAGCATCGGTCACGGCGTAACCTGCAATGCAGACCTGGAAGATAATGAGGAAGTGCGTAAGGTGATTCTGGAACTGGCGCAGGATGTAGGACATCGGCTGCGGGTCCACGAGCTGACCGCAACCGGCGTACAGCTTTTCATACGGGCAAATGATCTGTTTGGAAAACAGTATCAATGCAAGCTGCCGATTCAGACGCAGTTGCCCAGTGAGCTGGCAGAAGCTGCCTATCAGTTGTTTCGGGAACAGTACCGCTGGAATAATCATGTCCGTGCGGTCTGTGTCCGGGCAACAGGTCTGGTATCCGCAAAAATGCCGGAGCAGCAATCCCTGTTTATCGACCATGAACGGCGGGACCGCTGTATAAGACTGGAAGATACAGTGGAAGAAATAAGACGACGCTTCGGGAAAAGGGCACTGACCTATGCGGTGCTGATGGGCAATTTGAAGATTCCCGATGACGGCAGAGAACTGGTGCAAATGCCCAGCCCGATGTATCAGTGAGGTGAACAGTCATTAACAACGAATGCAATTTTGTGGATGACGGCAGATATTATGAGGTCCGTCCGCTGCCGCCGGTGTGTCAGGGATGTATGGAAGAGGACTGCTGGGAATGTGACCATGCTCTGGAGCGATGGCAGCCGACCGATGCGTATGTGCGGTTTCTGAAAGAAAAGGCCGAACAGAAGTCCCAGCGGAGACAGTGGCACGACCGGCACTTGGGAAAATGACATAGAGCAAATTGATATTCTTCGGAGGTAAGGACATGAAAAGTGCAGATTTTATCAAACCATATCTTCCGGAATATGAGCCTTGTTTCGGATGCGCTTCGGCAACGTGCAAAAGCTGTGGTGAGTTCTCCGAAGAAAGGCTTGCTATTTCCGGAGAACGGAATCAGAAAGATCGCAGACCGAAAAAAGCAGCACAGCCTAAGGTGAATGCTGAGAAAGCTGCTGCGGACACTGACAGAAAAACAAATCATCATACAGGATTGCCGACAGATGTTCCTGTGAATCCGAATGGGGATCTTCCACCCTTGCCTCAGATGGAAATCCTTGAATGGGTCAGAATGCCCAAAAGCATTTTCGGAGATATGGAGAACTCTTTGATTGCAACAGCCGATGGAGATGGAATGTGCAATGCGGGGATTCGTCACGGGGATTATCTTGTTTTCAATAGAATCGAGCCAAAGGATGGTGACATCGTTCTGGTTACTGTGGAGAACCAGACGATGTGCCGCCGGGTGTTCATTAACGGTGGAATGTACCGCATTCGCCGTGAAGATGGCATAACACCGGATATCATAACCGAGAATTGCACATTCCATGGTGTATTGGAAAG
>DCGQ01000055.1:44299-74811 GCA_002314635.1 Clostridiales bacterium UBA1774 | reverse complement strand
GTTCCCGACGACCGCGACTCCTACACGGATGTTGTCCCCGTCCCCACCCCCAGTGAAGCTCCCGAAACGGTTCCCGTTCCCGGTGATCGGGATGATACCGATACCGACAGCAGTGAATTTGATGACTGGATGAGCGAGTTCTTCGATCGTTTCAGCGAATACTTCGGCAGCTTCGGCTCCCAGCCAGAGGACGAACAGCCCAGTGACAGCGAAACCGAAGGCGGTTTCCGGCATTTCGGCTGAGTTCATCCCCCATTTGACCCGATCATACCTACCTCTCTCCCCTTCTATACAGCACATGAAACCCGCGCCGGAAAGACCTTCTTTCCGGCGCGGGTCATTATGGGTATTCAGAAATCAAAGCTCTGTTTGGCGGCTTTGGGCAGTTCCGGGCTTGCGGCGGCGATGCTGCTGCCCGCATCCAGCAGGAACTGTCTCAGCGGCTCCATGCGGCGGATCAGCGGACGTACTGCATCGCAGAAAGCCTCCGTGGTGGTCAGCGTTTCATCCGGGAAGTCAAACTCCGTGACCCAGTTCTTAAACCGCAGCCACTGTGCCGCAGGCGAAGCCGGGTCATAGCCACGGGGCACGGTTTTCAGCCGGTCCCCCGACAGGGTCAGCCGGTTTTCCCGGAGGATCTGTTCCCAATCCGTCAGATGCAGGGCGATATAGTCCCGCACCCGGTTGATATCCGCTGTTTCCTCCAGCCACATCCCGGTTCCGATCAGGGTCTGACCCGGGGCGACGCAGAGGAAGTAGCCGATGGGCAGCCAGCTTTTCCGGTCGGCTGCGATGTACGCCCGGAAGGATGGCTGATAGGGCGGCCGGTTTTGATAAAACCGCATATCCCGGGCAATGCGGAACATCCAGTCCCGCTGATCCATATAGAGAATGCCGCCGCCAAGCTCCGGCGCGGCATCGGCCACGGCATAGCGCAGTTCATCCAGCAGACGGAGAAAATCTCCCTTTGCTTCCTCATAGCGGTCATGGTTCTCATGGAACCACTGACGGTCATTGTTGGCCTCCAACGCGGCGCAGTAGGATAACATCCGGGCAAATTCCATGGTATCAGCTCCATTTTCTTGTTTCATAAGCCTGCTCCAGCAGTGCTGGCAGATTGCAGCCGTGGCTGCGGCAGATGCGTTTCATCCCCATCAGGCATTCCGGATCCTCCGTCAGCACATTCATGCCGAAATCGCAGGTCAGCGTACTCAGAAAGCCAAGCTCCCGGCAGATTCCCTCGGTGACAGCGCCGTATCGTCCGTAGGGGTAGGTGAATACCCGGGCAGCGCTGCCGGTTTCCGCGTAAAGCTTCTCCTGCAGCCGCGTCAGATCGTCATACAGGCGGCGTTCCCACCCGCTCCGGCTCTCCCCGGGGCGCTGCTCCACACCGTAAACGCCGCCGCTGTCCCGATGCAGATCATAGCTGTGGTTCTGCAGCTCCGTGCAGCCTCCCTCCAGCAGCTGTCTCAGCTGCTGCCACGTCATATGGGCATAGCGGGGATTCCCATCCGGATAGGCGGAAAAATCGTCGGTGCTTTTTCCGATGACGGACAGGACGGCGCAGACCCCGTACTGCCGCAGCAGCGGTTCCGCCTGCAGCAGATAGCTTAGGCAGCCGTCATCAAAGCTGAGCACAATGGGTTTCGGCGGCAGCGGCAGTCCGTCATACACATAGGCGATCACCCGTTCCATGGAAACGGCGGTGTACCCCTGCTCCCGCAGCCACCGAAGATCGCTTTCCAGCTCGGCAGGGGTGATGGTGTCCTTCCCGGTCCCTGTTTCCCGCAGCTCGTGATACATGAGAATGGGAAGCTCTGTTTCCTCCTCCGCGCTGACCGGCAGCAGCAGAAGCAGCATGGCGAAAATGAGACAGATCCAGCGGTGCAGCATGGCACAGTTCCTCCGAATGATCGTTCTTCGGAGCAGTATGCGCTGCGGGCCGGTTTTTGATTCTAGCAAATTCCGGCGAAAATGTAAATGAATTTCCCGGTTTCCCCATGCCCATCCTTGACGGAAAAAGCCTATCATGATAAACTGATGAAATTGAAAAGCAATATGTATCAAGGAGGTTTCCCAATGGCAACACGCAACAGGCAGACCATCTGGAACCGGGGATTTACCTGCGCGTTTCTGGCAAATCTACTGATGTGCTTCTCTCAAGGCTCGGTCAACACCCTGATCTCTACGTATGCGGAATGGCTGGGCGCCGGTGCGGTGCTGGTGGGAACCATTTCCGGTCTGTATTTCGGCGTGGCCTTTGCCGCACGGCCCTTCTCCGGCCCCGCCATCACGATTCTGGATAAAAAGAAAATCATGCTGGCTACCTATGCGCTGGGTGTGATCACCAATGTGGTCTATGCGCTGGCAGACAACGTGCCGCTGTTCATCGTGGCAAGAGTGCTGCACGGTCTGCAGTTTGCCTTTGTCGGCTCTCTGAATCTGGTCATTGCCAGTGACAGTCTGCCGCAGGAAAAGCTGGCCAGCGGCATCGGCATCTTCGGCATCGGCACCGCGCTGGCCACCTCCATCGGCCCCGGACTGGGCATTGCCGTGCGGGACTGGGGTACCGCGCTGTGGAACGAGAAGGCCGGGTATTCCGCCGTGTTCTTCCTTGCTGCTCTGTTCATGGGTCTGGCCATCATTCCCTGTGCGCTGATGCCGAAGCAGCCTAAGGCTGACCGCATCGTACTGGGCAAATGGTATCAGAACATCGTTTCCACGGAGACGCTGCTTCCTACTGTCTACCTGTTTCTGGTGTCCATCGGCAGCATTCTCTATACCTCCTATATGGTTCCCTATGCGGCGAAGCTGGGCATCGACAACATTGCCGTCTTTTTCACCGTTTATGCGCTGGTGCTGCTGGGCGCAAGACCGCTGTTCGGCAAGCTGTCAGACCGGATGGGTCTGGACAAGGTGCTGATTCCCGGTTTCATCGTCTTTGCCCTCAGCTTTCTGGTCACTGGTCTGGGGCACAGCCTTGGCATGATGCTGTTTGCCGCGGTTCTCTCCGCACTGGGCTACGGCGCGGTCAGTCCGGCCATTCAGGCGCTTTGCATCCGCACCGTGGAGCCGCAGCGCCGGGGCGTTGCCAGCAATACCCAGTATTTCGGCATGGATCTGGGTTATTTTCTGGGACCGCTGCTGGGCAGCATGATCTACGACGCATCCAGCTATTCCGCCATGTATCTGCTGGCAGGTATTGTGCCGCAGGTGCTGGCTTTGATTCTCTTCCTGGCAACCTGGAAAAAACTGAAAAACAGACTTTACTAAGGCAGGTAATGACCCATGCGTATGCGTAAAAAACCCAATCTGATTCCCCGCATGGAGCGGGCTTCCTCCGTTCTGGTCGCGGAGCCGGAGCAGCTTCGCGGCAAGTGGCTCATCGAAAATCCCGGTTATTCCCGGCTTCATCTGGAGCTTGGCTGCGGCAAGGGCGGCTTCACCTGTGCCACCGCCGCGGCGGAGACCGATGCGCTGCTGGTAGCCGTGGAGAAGGTGCCGGACGCCATGGTGGTTGCCATGGAACGGGCGGTGGAGGGCGAGCTTCGGAATGTGCGTTTTCTGGATATCGACGCCGTGAAGCTGCCGGAGCTGTTCGTCCCCGGCGAGGTGGAACGGATCTACATCAATTTCTGCGACCCCTGGCCCAAAAAGAAGCAGTATAAGCGCCGTCTCACCGCGCCCGGCTTTCTGAAGCTCTATCAGGAGGTGCTTGCGCCGGAGGGTGAGATTTGGTTCAAGACCGACAATCTGCCCCTGTTTGACTGGTCGGTGGAAACCATGGAGGCCGAAGGCTGGAAGCTGAGTCAGGTGACCCGAAATCTGCACGAAAACGGCCCTGTCGGCATCATGACCGACTACGAAAAGAAATTCTACGGGGAAGGAAAGCCGATCTGTCGGCTGGTTGCCGCACGATGAAGCTGGTAAGCTGGAATGTGAACGGGCTTCGTGCCTGCGTGGGCAAGGGTTTCACAGAATTTGCCCTGGCCTCCGATGCAGACTGCATCTGTCTGCAGGAAACCAAGCTGCAGGCAGGCCAGATTTCTCTGGAACTGCCCGGCTACGAGCAATACTGGAACTATGCAGAGAAAAAAGGCTACTCCGGCACCGCCATCTTTACCCGGATGCACCCGCTGAGTGTACATATCGGTCTGGATATTCCCCGGCACGACACGGAAGGCCGGGTCATTACCTTGGAATTTCCGGATTTCTACCTTGTCACTGTGTATACGCCCAATTCGCAGGACGGTCTGAAGCGTCTGGATTACCGGATGGACTGGGAGGACTGCTTCCGCGCCTATCTGACGGAGCTGGATAAAAAGAAGCCGGTGGCGGTCTGCGGCGACATGAATGTGGCGCATCAGGAGATCGACCTGAAAAACCCGGACACTAACCATATGAACGCCGGTTTTTCCGATGAGGAGCGCGGCAAGATGACGGAGCTGCTGGGAAGCGGCTTTACCGATTCCTTCCGTTATCTCTATCCGGACAGACGGGACGCCTACAGCTGGTGGAGCTATCGGGCAGCGGCCCGGGCGCGGAATGTAGGCTGGCGCATTGACTACTTCCTGCTGTCCGACCGGCTGCGTCCCAATCTGCGGGATGCCGCCATCTACCCGGAGGTGACCGGCTCCGACCACTGCCCGGTCAGTGTGACGCTGGAATGGTGAAGATCGGCAATGTGACATTATCCGGTCAGATGGGTCTGGCGCCCATGGCCGGTGTGGCGGACGCGGCTTACCGTGCCGTGTGCCGCATGGAGGGTGCCTGCTACACCGTCAGCGAGATGGTGTCCGCCCGGGCGCTGCTCTATCAGGATCAGAAAACGAAAACCCTGCTCCGCCGGGATGCGGGGGACGCGCCCATGGCGGTGCAGCTGTTCGGCAACGATCCGGAGATCATGGCGGACGCGGCGAAAAAAGTGCTGGAGCTTTGCTCCTGTGAGATTATCGACCTGAATATGGGTTGTCCCGTTGGCAAGGTGGTACGCAACGGCGAGGGCAGCGCTCTCATGCGGGATCTGCCGCTGGCGGGGCGCATCATCGAAGCGGTGGCGAAGGCCGTCCCGGTTCCGGTGACGGTGAAGTTCCGCAAGGGCTGGGACAAGGGAAGCGTGAACGCGATCGAATTGGGCAGGCTGGCGGAAAGCGCCGGTGCTGCCGCCGTCTGCATCCACGGGCGCACCAGAGCCCAGCTGTACGGCGGCCGGGCGGACTGGGACATCATCCGGGATGTGAAAAAGGCGCTGACCATTCCGGTAATGGCCAACGGCGATGTGTTTGAACCGGAGGATGTGCCCCATATTCTCCGCTATACAGGTGCGGACTTCGTCATGATCGGCCGCGGCTCCATGGGCAATCCGTGGCTGTTCTCCCGGGGTACCGCAGCGCTGGAGGGGCGGGAGATCCCGCCCATGCCGGAAGCGCCCCAGCGGGCGGACATGGCGGAAAAGCAGTTCCGCCTGGCCATGGAATTTAAAGGTGAGAAGATCGCCTGTCTGGAAGCAAGGAAGCATCTTTGCTGGTATCTGCGGGGCGTGGCCTACGCAGGCTATGTAAAGGAAAAGATCGCCCGGGTGGAAACGGAAGCGGATGTGCTGCGGGCGCTGGAGCTGATCCGCACCGAACTGCGATAAAAAGGAGGCGGGATATCTTTGACCAGAGACGAGGAAGCGGCCATCATCAACCGGGTACTGGCCGGAGAAACCAACGCCTTTGAGGCTCTGGTGCTGGAGCATCAGAGCCGGGTCTATCATCTGACACTGAAAATGACCGGCAATGAGGAGGACGCATACGACCTGAGCCAGGAGGCCTTTCTGAAAGCCTACCGCACCCTGTCCTCCTTCCGGGGAGAAGCCGGGTTCGGCAGCTGGGTCTACCGCATCGCGGCAAACCTCTCCGTGGACTTTCTCCGCAGGCAGAAGCGGCGGGGCGCATCGAAGGTCATCTCTCTGGATGAACCGGATGAGAACGGCCGCCCCGTTGAAATCCCCGATCTGGCAGCGGAGCCGCAGACAGAGCTGGAGCGAAAGGAAACCCGGAAGGCGATCCGCGCCGGTCTGGACGCGCTGCCGGAGGAGCAGAAGCTGATTCTGATCCTCCGGGACGTGCAGGATCTCAGCTATCAGCAGATTTCCGAAGCGCTGGAGCTGGAACCGGGCACCGTGAAATCCCGCATCTCCCGGGCAAGAGCGCATCTTGCCAGACTTTTGACGGAAAGCGGGAACTTTTCCCGAAAAACTTCGTCAAAGGGAAAGGAACGGGGGTGAGCGGCTTGCACGATTGCGAAAGATATGATATTATGTTAAACGCCTATGTAGACGGAGCGCTGAGCGACACAGACCGGGAAGCGCTGGAAGCGCATCTGCGGGACTGTGCGGAGTGCCGCAGTTATCTGGAGCTGCTGCGTACCGTTCATACAGAGCTGCGGGAAGACCTGCCCCAGCCGCCGAAAAAGCTGGCCGAAGGCATTATGTATAAGATCGGGCTGGAACAGCGCCGCCGCCGATTTGCCTACGGGCGGTGGACGGCCATTGCCGCCGTTCTCTGCATCGCGGTATTCGGCGTGGTCCGTCTCAGCGGCAATACGATGAAGGCATCGAACAAGGCGGATACCGCCATGACCATGTGTGCCGCCGATACGGACACCGGCAGCACCGGCAGCACCGGTGGAGGTTCCTTCTATGAGGAAATGCAGGACGAAGCGCCTGCGGAGAACAGGTTTTATGCGTATACGGACGGGGCAGACCCGGATTGTGCGGACAGTGCTCCGGAACCGGAACCGGAAATGGAAGTCAACGCAGCAGCCGACAATTCCTATGACTGCGGCTCTCTGAAAAGCAGTACGGATGCGCTGCCCGGTTATGACATCGCCATGGAAGCGCTGGAAGGCCACAGCTATTACAGCGTATGCGTATTCTACCGCGCACCCGGGACCGATTTCCCCGCAGACACATGGGAACCCCTTTCCGCGGCGGACGGGCTGCAATGCTGGCTTGTCCCTGCCTCCGACCTGCAGAACTGGGAGGACGCCTGCGCCTTTGACGAAATATATTACGGTGATCAGACGGCAGAAAACAGTCTTGTCGTGATACTCACCGAGATGGAGGATTAAGACAATGGAAAAAATGACCGAAGAAATTGCACGGGTTAAGCTGTTTGAAGACAAGTTTGACTGTGCACAGACCGTGTTTTCCCACTTTGCCGAAGAGCTGGATCTGGATGAAGAAACCGCTTTGAAGATCGCCTCCGGTTTCGGCGGCGGTATGCACAAGGGTGATATGTGCGGCATCGTATCCGGCGGTCTGATGGTTCTGGGTCTGAAATACGGCTTCCACGAGGCCGGTGACCCGGTGACCAAGGAGATCATGAACCAGAAAGCCATCGAGTATGAACGTCGCATTCAGGAAGCCACCGGCGGTCTGCGCTGCCGGGAAATGCTGGGTGTGGACACCTCCACTCCCGAAGGGAAAATTGCGGCGGGCAGCGTTATTCCCGGCCGCTGCCCCGGCATCATCACTCAGGCCTGTGCGATACTGGAGGATATGCTCAAGGACTGAGCATCGAAAAAAATCTGCGCCGATACTGGAATGAACCGGTATCGGCGCTGTTTTTTTATACAGTCTGCGTGTTCTGCCGTGCGATCAGGTCGCTGAGCAGAAGCTGGTATTTCCGCAGTCCCGGTTTTTTCCGGAAGCACAGTTCATAGGAGCCTTCCCCATTGGAAAACATCATGGTTTCTCTGCCGCCCAGATGGCAAAGCTCCGGCTTCTGCATATCCTGCAGGGAAAAGCTGAGTTTGCCCAGATGCAGGCCCTGCCGATCCAGCTTCACGACACCGCGTCCCAGCACCCGGGTCTTATGGGTGCCTACCAGCTGGCGGATTTCCGCATCCTCATCGGAAAATTCCGGTTCCTCCGTATCCAGACGGTGTTTCAGTTCCTCCTGCTGCCAATGATCCCATTGGGCAACGCTGCGGAATGGCTGCGGCGGATCAAAAAAGCCCAGTTCATTATAGGTCACGGACATACCGCATTCGCAGCTGAGGGTATTTCCGTGACTGTGCATCGTCCCCACCTTGCCGCATTTCGGGCAGATGAACAGCGCCTCCTCCAGTCCCTCTGCCAGCCGCTTGCCCTTGTAAGGAATGGGTTCCTCGTTCTGGCTCCGGTCGATATCCACCAGAAGATCCCGGTTCACTGCGGCTTCGATCTCGTCAAGGCTCATCTTTTTCAGTTCCTCCGGCCGGTACACATGCACCACGCTGCCGTGGATGCGGCCCCGGCGCAGAGAGCGGGACCAGCGGGGATCCGTCAGATAGCCGCCTTCGATGCGGTAGGTCAGCACCGGCACACCGGCGGTACGCAGCAGCTTGGCCGTGGTGGGATGGATGGCAGCGGTCTGCCCGTTCCATGTCCGGTTTCCCTCCGGGAAAATGCAGATGGGCACACCGTTTCGCAGCCAGCGCAGCAGCGACAGCACGGCGGAGGCATCCACCCCGCCCTTGACCCGGGAGATGGGCCCGGTCATGACACGCATGAAATTGCCCAGCAGCCGGTTCCGGAAGGCGTGTTCGCTGACCATGAAATACATATGCTTCTTCGGAAAGCTGAAAGCCACGAAAAACTGGTCGCCGCCGCAGGCATGGTTGGGCAGCACGATGTAGCCGCCCTCCAGCTCCGGTGCCGGGTCACAGGTGTATGGGCCATAGTGCAGACGGATCAGCAGCCGCATGATCGGTATGGCGGTGACCCACACCCAGCGATGCCAGCCCAGCAGATGGGATTTCTTCTTATCCATGCTTTTCACCTCAGCTTAGTTTGCCTGCAGCAGCTTTTTCAGCTCAAACAGGCAATTCATTGCTTCCAGCGGGGTCAGCGTATTCAGATCCAGCTCCCGCAGCTTATCCATTGCCTGCTCTGCACCCATGCTCATCAGACTCAGCTGAGGTTCCTCCGGAGCGGGCGTTTCCGTGTCCGTATCCGGCAGCAGGTTCACAGGCTGGGCGTTTCGTTCCAGCTCGTTCAGCACGTTTTTGGCCCGGCGGATCACCGCGTCCGGCACACCGGCCAGCCGTGCCACCTCCACGCCGTAGCTCCGATCCGCCCCGCCGGGAACGATCCTCCGCAGGAAAATGATATCCTCGCCCCGCTTCTTCACGGCGGTGGAGAGGTTTTTCACGCCCTTCATACAGGCTTCCATCTGGGTCAGCTCGTGGTAATGGGTGGCGAACAGGGTTCTTGCGCCCAGCCGCCGGGGATCGGCACAGTATTCCAGCACCGCACGGGCGATGCTCATACCGTCATAGGTGGAAGTGCCCCGGCCGATTTCGTCCAGAATGATCAGGCTGGAACGGGTGGCATTTTTCAGAATGCAGGCCACCTCGGTCATCTCCACCATGAAGGTGCTCTGACCGGAGGCCAGATCATCGGACGCGCCGATGCGGGTAAAGATCCGGTCGGTAATGCCGATGTGGGCGCTTCTGGCGGGCACGAAGGAACCGATCTGCGCCATCAGCACGATCAGCGCCGTCTGCCGCATATAGGTGGATTTACCGGCCATATTGGGGCCGGTGATGATCAGCGCCCGATCTCCGGCCGTGTCCAGATGGGCGTCGTTGGCCACAAACAGACTGTCGGTCTGGCTGCATTCCACCACCGGATGCCGCCCGTCCCGGATATCGATCACGCCGGAAACATCCACCTCCGGCATACAGTAGTTGTTTTTCACCGCAGTCTCCGCCAGAGAGGCCAGCGCATCCAGTGAGGCGATGGCGGACGCGGTCTCCCGGACCGTATCGGCTTCGGCGGCGACCCGGTCATTCAGTTCCTTGAAAATCCGGTATTCCAGCTCATTCAGCCGATCCCGGGCGGTAAGCAGCTCGCTTTCCAGATTTTTCAGTTCTTCCGTAACGAAGCGTTCGCCGTTCACCAGCGTCTGCTTGCGGATGTAATCCTCCGGCACGCTCTCGCTCTGACTGCGGGGCATTTCGATGTAGTAGCCGAAAACCTTGTTGTAGCCCACCTTCAGCTTCTTTACGCCGGTGCGCTCCCGCTCCTTCTGTTCAATGGCGGCCACAGCGCCCCGGGCATTCTCCGTCAGCGCACGAAGCCGATCCACCTCCGGGGAGAATCCCTTGCGGATCATGCCGCCCTCCCGCACCAGATAGGGCGGGTCATCGTCTATGGTTTCCCGGATGGAGCTGCACAGCTTTTCCAGCGGATCCAACCCGCAGATCTCCCGCAGCATGGCGCATTTCGCGTTTTTCAGCAGACCCTGCAGCTCCGGCAGCACGGCGGCAGACGCGCCGATGGCACCCAGATCCCGGGCATTGGCATTGCCGTATACCACCCGGCCGATCAGCCGCTCCAGATCCTCCACGCTTTTCAGGCACTCCCGCACCTCGCCGCGAACCATGGCGTTCTCCGTCAGCTCGCAGACGGCATTCAGCCGCCGTTTGATCAGGGCAGGACTCAGCAGCGGCTTGAAGAGCCAGCTTCGCAGCAGCCGCCCGCCCATGCTGGTGCGGGTCTTATCCAGCACCCAAAGCAGGCTCCCCTTCTTCTCCCCGGAACGCATGGTCTCCGTCAGTTCCAGATTCCGGCGGGTCTGCCAGTCCAGCTCCATGTAATGGCCGGAGCTGTAGCGGGTCAGCGCGTCTATATAGCCAAGCTCGGTTTTCTGAGTGCGGTGCAGATAGTTCAGCAGCGCACCGGCAGCGGTGATCAGCGCCGAACTGTCCCCCTGTGCCTTGCCGAAATGCTGCTTATAATAGGTATCGGATTCCGCCGTTCCGAAGAAGTCCGCCGTCTGACACATGCACTTCATGCGCTTGGTCAGCAGATTGCGGATCTCATTGTTCGCGGCTGCGGTATCATTCAGAATCACTTCGCTGGGCGCATATCGAACCAGTTCGTTCACCAGATGGTCTGCCGCGTCCCCGCCGGGAAATTCGGCTGCCAGAAACTCGCCGGTGCTCAGATCCGCAAAGCACACCACACCGGTGTCCTCTGTCAGATAGGCAGTGGCCAGATAGTTGGCCTTCCGCTCCTCCAGCATACTCTTTTCCACCACGGTGCCGGGCGTGATGATCCGCAGGATGTCCCGCTGCACCAGTCCCTTGGCCAGCGCCGGATCCTCCATCTGCTCACAGATGGCAACCTTATACCCCTTGCTCAGCAGCTTCCCCACATAGCTTTCATAGGCATGGTAGGGAATGCCGCACATAGGCGTCTGCTCCTCGGGGGGGCGGCTCCGGTCCCGGGTGGTCAGCGCCAGATCCAGTTCCCGGGAGGCTGTAACCGCGTCCTCATTGAACATCTCATAGAAATCACCCAGCCGGAAAAACAGAATACAGTCCGGCAGTTCATCCTTGATGCGGTGATACTGCTTCATCATCGGGGTTCCTTCGGCCATATGGATACCTCCCTGCGGTTTTCTCTTTCTGACGGATCACAGCAGCTGTGCGCTGAGACTCCATGTGGTGCTGTCCGTGATCTTCACATCCCGGAAGGTACCGATCAGCTCCTTCGGGCCTTCCAGATGGATCAGCCGGTTGTGGGTACTGCGGGCGGTGAGACGGCCGGGTTTGTCTCCCTCCCCGTCGATCAGCACCCGATAGGTATTTCCCACATGGGCGGCCTGCATCTCCGCGGAGATGCGGTTCTGCGCTTCCAGCAGCCGGTCAAACCGTGCCTGCTTCTGCTCCTTCGAAGCTTCGTCCGGCATGGACGCGGCAGGCGTACCCACCCGGGGCGAATAGAGGAAGGTGAAGAGCATATCGAAGCGCACATCCTCCACCATCCGCAGCGTATCTTCAAATTCTTCATCCGTCTCGCCGGGAAAACCTACGATGATATCGCTGGTGATGGCGATATCCGGCATCCGGCTTCGGGCGTATTCCACCTGAGAACGATACTTCGCGCCGTCATAGCAGCGGTTCATGGCCTTCAGCACCCGGTCATTGCCGGACTGGAAGGGCAGGTGAATGTGTCTTTCCACCTTCTCGCAGGCAGCCATGGTATCGAACAGCCGGGGCGATGCGTCTTTGGGATGACTGGTCATGAAACGAAGGACAAAGTCCCCGTCCATCTTATTGATCTCCTCCAGCAGATAGCTGAAATCCTTTCCCAGTCCCAGATCCTTCCCGTAGGAATTGACATTCTGCCCCAGCAGATAGATCTCCTGATAGCCCGCCTCGATCAGACACCGTGCCTCCTGCAGGATGGCCTCCGGACTGCGGCTCCGCTCTCTGCCTCGCACATAGGGCACGATGCAGTAGGAGCAGAAGTTATTGCAGCCGTACATGATGGGCAGCCATGCGCGGACGCCGGTGCCTCGCAGCACGGGCAGACCCTCCACCCGCTCACCGTCGATCTGTCTTGCCTCGAAGATGCGGCCCTTGTGGGGCGCGTACATCCGCCGCAGCAGCTCCGGAAAGCGCCAAAGCTCATGGGTGCCGAACACCAGATCCACGTAGGGGAAGGACTGGCGGATTTTGTCCATCATATGCGGCTGCTGTACCATACAGCCGCACAGGGCGATGCGCTGCCCGGGTTTGGCCCGCTTGGTGTGGCTCAGCGCGCCCACATTGCCCAACGCCCGCAGCTCCGCATGTCCCCGCACGGCACAGGTGTTCACCACGATCAGGTCCGCTTCCGCTTCGCTTTCGGTGAAGCCGTAGCCCATTTCCCGGAGCATTCCCCGGATATATTCGCTGTCCGCCTCATTCTGCTGACAGCCATAGGTATCCACCCAAGCCAGCGGCTGCTGCGGCAGAGACGCGCTCCGCTCCTGCAGTTCTGCCATGATGGCCCTCTGAGCGGCTAATTCATTCTCGGTTACATTGCGGATATTTGACACAGCCGGTTCTCCTTATTGTGCAAAGCATTAATCAGAGCATTTTACCATTTTCTTTTCCGCTTGACAACAGGAAAAACGCAGATGTTTGCCTTGACAAACGATATGCCAAAGCGTATTATCTGAAAATGATTTTCAATTTCAGATTTGAGAGGCGTATCATGGCATATCAGACCAGACAGGGGCAGGCCCTGATCGATTATCTCCGAAGCATCGGTTCCCGCCATGTTTCCGTGGCGGAGATCGGGGAGGCGCTTCCGCAGCACATGGGAACCGCCACGATCTACCGGCAGCTGGAAAAGCTGACGGAGCAGGGACTTGTTCAGAAATATGTAAATGACGGCGGCCCGGCCTGCTATCAGTATGTAGGCGAGGGCGGAAACTGCGCGCTGCACTTCCACCTGAAATGCTCCCGCTGCGGCGCACTGATCCATCTGGAATGTGAGGAGATGGACCGGCTCAGCACCCACATTCTGCAGGAGCACGGTTTTCGGACTGACCCGCTGCGTACCGCGATTTACGGCACCTGTGCCGAATGTCTGAAAAAGGAGAAGGAAGAATGAAACGATACCTGACCCTGCTGCTGGCACTGGCGCTGCTTTTTGCCCTCCCGGGCTGCGGCAAAACGCAGGAGGACAGCGGAAAACTGAAAGTAGTGGCCTCTGCCTTTCCGGAATATGACTTTGTCCGCGCCGTCGGCGGCGACCGGGTGGAGCTTACACTGCTGCTGAAACCGGGCACGGAGGCACATTCCTTTGAACCCACTCCGCAGGACGTGCTCAGTCTCCACAGCGCCGCGCTGTTTGTCTACGGCGGCGGTGAAAGCGATGTGTGGGCAGACCGGATGCTTTCCTCCGGTGAGCTGGCAAATCTGAAAACGCTGTCCATGATGGATTATGCGCTGCTCTACCAGGAGGAGACCCAGAGCTACATGACCCTGGAGGAAGCGGAGGAAGAAGATGGCGAAGCCTATGACGAGCACGTGTGGACCAGTCCGGTGAATGCGGTTTCCATTGTCGCCGCTGTCCGGGATACGCTGACCGCGCTGGACCCGGAGGGCGCGGATTACTACGCATCCCGGGCACTGGACTACACCGCGCAGCTCACCCAGCTGGATGCCGCGTTCCGCACGCTGGTTTCGGAAGCGCAGCGGGATCTGCTGGTGTTCGGCGACCGGTTCCCCTTCCTCTATCTGACCAGGGAATACGGACTGCGTTATGCCGCTGCCTTCCCCGGCTGCTCCGGCGATACGGACGCTAATCCCTCCACCGTGGCCTATCTGATCGATCTATGCACGGAGCAGCAGATTCCGGTGGTATTCAAATGTGACCTGAGTGCCGGAAAGCTGGCGGACACCATTGCGGAGGCCGCCGGTGCAAAGGTGCTGACGCTGTACTCCGTCCACACCGTCTCCAAAGCGGATTTTGACGCGGGAGAAACCTATCTGACCCTGATGAACCGAAACCTTATCGCATTACAGGAGGCGCTGAACTGATATGCCGCTGATCACCTGCGACAACCTCTGCCTTGCCTATGAGGGCAAGACAGCCGTGGATCATCTGACCTTTACCGTGGAAGCCGGGGACTATCTCTGCATCGTGGGAGAAAACGGCAGCGGAAAAAGCACGCTGATCAAGGCCCTGCTGGGTCTGAAAAAGCCGAAAAGCGGCTCTATCGTATACGGAGACGGCCTGAAACAGAACGAGATTGGCTATCTGCCTCAGCAGACCCCCGCTCAGAAGGACTTTCCCGCCTCCGTGCAGGAGGTGGTTCTCTCCGGCTGCCGGGCAACCCCCTTCTTTCACCGGGGCGAGCGGCGGCGTGCGGAGGAAAACATGGAAAAGCTGGGCATTCTGGGTATGCGGAATGCCTGCTACCGGGATCTGAGCGGCGGTCAGCAGCAGCGGGTGCTGCTGGCAAGAGCTCTGTGCGCCACCCGGAAGCTGCTGCTGCTGGATGAACCTGTCACCGGACTGGACCCCACCGTTTCCGCTGAGCTGTACAACATCATCCGGGATCTGAACCGGGAGGGCGTGACCATTATCATGGTCTCTCATGATGTGGACTGCGCCATCGAGCGGGCAAGAAAAATCCTGCATCTGAAAACCGTGCCCCTGTTCTGGGGCGATTCGGCGGATTACCGGCTCAGTGAGATCGGCCGCAGCTTCATGGAAGGTCTGGGCACCGGGGAGGAAAATGAAAATGGCCGTGATTAAAGAAATGCTCTCCTATACCTTTCTGGTACGTGCCCTGATCGTGGGCATTCTGGTGTCCCTCTGCTCCGCGCTGCTGGGCGTGCCGCTGGTGCTGAAGCGCTACAGCATGATCGGCGACGGTCTGAGCCATGTAGGCTTCGGCGCGCTGGCCATAGCAGCCGCGCTGAACGCCGCGCCGCTGGCGGTGGCCATTCCGGTGGTGACGGCGGCTGCCTTCCTGCTGCTGCGGCTCAGTTCCACCGGGCGCATCAAGGGTGATGCTGCCATTGCCATGATCTCCACCGGCTCTCTGGCGCTGGGCGTCATCGTCATCTCCCTGTCCACCGGCATGAATACGGAAACCAGCAACTACCTGTTCGGCAGCATTCTCTCCATGTCCGAGGGCGATGTGCGGCTGAGCCTGATCATCGCGGCAGCGGTACTGGTGTTGTTCATCGTGTTCTACAATCCCATCTTCGCCGTCACCTTCGATGAGACCTTTGCCCGGGCCACCGGAACGAAGGCCGGAGCCTACAATGCACTGCTCAGCCTGCTGACCGCGCTGACCATCGTGGTGGGGATGCGGATGATGGGTTCTCTCCTGATCTCCGGCCTTGTGATTTTTCCCGCATTGAGCGCAATGCGCTTGTGCAGGCAGTTTCAGCGTGTTATAATCTGGGCAGCAATCCTCAGCGTCGTGTGTTTCCTCATCGGCACGGTGCTTTCCTATGCGCTGGCCATTCCCACCGGTGCCAGCATCGTATGCGTCAATATTATTTCGCTGCTCATCTGCTACGGACTGGGCAGCCTGAAGGAGCGTGGGTAAATGAGCGAGGCAGTTCTGGAGCTTTCGGAGCTTCGATATGCACCCAAGGGAAAGGCCGTGCTGAACGGTGTGACCATGTCCCTGCAGCCCGGTCGGGTCTATGCCCTGCTGGGAACCGGTGATACGGCGAAAACAGACCTGCTGCGGGTCCTGGCCGGACTGGTTCAGCCGGAATCCGGCACCATTCGCTTTGCCGATCGGAACAGCTGCGGTTTTCTGGTGGGCAATCCTGCCGTGTGGCGGGATCTGAGCGTGGCTAATAATCTGGAGCTGATGGGTCGGATCCTTGGAAAACGGGACCGGAAGCGGATGGGAAAGCTGATGAAAGGTCTGAACATTCTGCCCCGTCAGACCGGTTCCCGGAATGTGGGTTCCTGTCCGGTCTCCATCCGGCTCCGTCTGGGCATTGCCATGGCGCTGATGAACGAGCCCGGACTTCTGATGCTGGATGAGCCTTTTTCCGGTCTGGACAGCGATGACTCGCTGGCACTGGTAGCCCTGCTGCAGAGCGAAGCGGAGGAACGGGACATGACCATGCTGCTCACCGGCAGCTTCTTTGCAGAGCTGTGGCCCATTGCCACCGATTTTCTTTGGATGGAAAACGGCAGCATCACCGAGACCTACACCCGGGAGGCGCTGCTATCCGCCATGCCCGCAGAGGAACAGACACCTGCCCAGCTGGAAAGCTGGTTTACCGCATTCCGAAAGGGGGAACAGGCATGAAGCGCATTTTCCGGGGCGAATGGTTTCATCTGAGCCGCAGTCCCATTCTCTGGGTCACACTGGCCGTCATTCTGGTCGTGGATGTGTTTCTCAGTTCCCGCACCCAGGTCACCACGGCGAACCTCTATGATCTGCCTCGTCTCTGCACCACCAGTCAGTTTACAAACTATGCGGACAATGCCAGCATGAGTGCCCGGGGTGCCGTGAACTACTTTCAGGGTCGCGGCCAGCTGGATGAGATTCCGCAGGACGAGCTGCTGGAGCTTTATGAAAATGACGATATCATCGGCGTATTTCAGCGGGTCATGCCCTATCAGTTCCGCTGGATCCTTGCTGCCGCGCAGGGTATGCTGGTGATTCCCCTGCTGCTTGCCATCGTCTTTCTCAGTTCCGATCTGGAGCGCCGCTGCCACCATAACCCGCTTTACGCCGGTCTCCGCCGCAGTCAGATCTTTACGGCGAAGGCGCTGTATCTTTTCATCGTGACCTTTGTGATCTCCCTTGCAGGGATCTGCCTGCTCACCGGCGTGTATGCCTCCGCTGTTTTCAAGATGCTGCCCGCCGCTTATGTCTGGAGCCGTCTGCTGCTCCACGCGCTGGCGGATACTGCGCTGATCGCTCCCGCGTACCTCCTTGTGGTGCTGATCCGCAAGACCGTTCCCGCGGGCATTCTGATCATTGCCTATGACCTGCTGCTGCGCTTCTCCAACATCTGGCCGCTGAAAAGCACCATGTCCGATATGACACGCTGGGAACAGGGCGGCGCTCCGATGCCGATTCTGCTGTGGAGCGTGGGCATTCTCACAGTCTGTGTCGTTCTGAGCTGGCTTCGGGAGCAGAAAGCCAGCCTGCAGTAAACACCTGTTCCATATAGAATACAGAGAGGAGTTCCGGTTATGAAAAAAATCATTGTGGACAGAAAACTGATCCGTTCCAATCTGGCGGAGATCCGTTCCCGCGCCGGCAGTGCCCGGCTGATTGTGGACCTGAGCGGCGACGGCATGGGTCTTGGTCTGGTCCGCATGGCGCGGCTTTTGATGGAAGAAGGGATTGCCGATTTTGCGGTTGCCGATTCCCGGGATGCGCTGACCCTGCGCCGTGTGGGCATCAGCGACGCCCGCATTCTGGTGCTTCGCAGCGTCACCGAGCTGTCCGAGCTGCGGGAGCTGATGGAAAGCGCCGTCATTTTTACACTGGGCTCCAACGAAGCCGCCATCGCACTGAACGGCCTTGCCGGTGAGATGCACGTGGTAGCGGAAGCCTGCGTCCGTCTGGATACCGGTCTGGGGCAGTACGGCTTCCAGCCTGCCGAAACGGAGGCCATTGCCAATCTGTACCGGCATATGTCCGGCATTGCCATCGCAGGCATCTACACCCGGATCCCGGAGCGGAAGTCGAACAAGGCCTATCAGCTGTGCTACCAGAGCTTTGTGGACGCAATTCAGGCTCTGCAGAATCAGGGCATTCAGCCGGGTATGCTGATGCCGCTGGACGCCTCCGGTCTGCTGCGCTGCGATTTCAGCGAGCAAAGTGCGCTGCTGCTCAGCGAACAGAGCGCGGTTCTGGTGGGTGCGGAGCTGCTGGGTTACGGCAAGGGAAACGGAAAGCCGGTTGCCGCCGTGGAAGCCAGTCTGGACGAGCTGAAATGGCTGGACAAGGGCGCCGGTGTGGGCAGCAAGGGCAAAGCGCTGAAAAAGCCCACCAGAGTCGCTGTGATCGAGCTGGGCAGCTACAACGGCGTAGGTGCGGACATTGCGGGGAAGGACTTTTCCTTCCGGCTTCTGCTGCACCGTCCCGGCCCGGATTTCCGGATCAAGGGCAAGCGGGTCAGCGTTCTGGGCGACATTGGCCTCTATACGCTGGCGCTGGATGTGACGAAGAATACAGATGTAAAAGCCGGTGACACCGTTCAGCTCCGGCTGGATCCCCGGCTGGTGCGCGGACTGCCGGTAGAAGTGATCGAATGAGCGTGATTCACAGACTTGACCCCCATGTAGCAGACCTGATCGCTGCCGGTGAGGTGGTGGAGCGGCCTGCCAGCGTGGTCAAGGAGCTGGTGGAAAACAGTCTGGACGCGGGTGCCAAAAGCATCACCGTGGAGATCCAGCGGGGCGGCATGAGCCTGATCCGGGTAACGGACAACGGCTGCGGCATGTCCCCGGAGGATGCGGGAACCGCGTTTCTGCGCCATGCCACCTCCAAGCTGCGGGACGAATACGGACTGGAGGCCATCGGCACGCTGGGTTTCCGGGGTGAAGCGCTGGCCGCCATCTCCGCTGTCAGCCGAATCCAGCTTCTGACCCGGCTTCGCGGCACGGACGAAGGCGTTTCTCTGACGCTGGAGGCCGGTGTGGAAACGGAGCGGGAGTCTGCCGGATGTCCGGAGGGCACCACCATTCTGGTGAAGGATCTCTTTTACAACACCCCCGCCCGTCTGAAATTCATGAAGAAGGATGTTGCCGAGGGAGCCGGGGTCACGGTTGCTGTGACCCGCTGTGCGCTCAGCCATCCCGAGGTCTCCATCCGCTATCTGAAGGACGGAAAAGAGGAATTTCAGACCCCCGGTTCCGGTGCTGCCGACGCCTGCATCTATGCGGTGCTGGGTCGGGATTTTGCAAAAACCATGCTTCCCGCTGCCGGCGGCAGTCCGGATATTCGGGTAAGCGGCTACATCTGCCCTCCCGCCAACGCCAAGGGCAACCGCAGCAGCCAGTATTTCTTTCTGAACGGCCGCTGCATCAAATCGCAGCTGGTACAGGCCGCGCTGGAACAGGCCTACCGCAACTCCCTGTTTACCGGCCGCTTCCCCATGTGCGTGCTGCACATCACCATGAAACCCAATCAGGTGGACGTGAATGTCCATCCTGCCAAAACCGAGGTTCGCTTTCTGCAGGAGCGCAGCGTGTTCGATGCGGTGTACCGCACGGTGCTGTCCGCGCTGCAGGGTGAAACCGTCAAACCGCAGATTTCCCTTCCCGATGATGGAGAAAAAGCAGAATCGGTACCCGCCCCAGCTGCGGAGAAACCTGTTTTTCCCCCCGTGCGTAAGAGTCCCCCGGCAGCGGTACGTCCCGCGGACACTGCCGCCGCGCCGGAAAAAAGCGGGCCGTCTGCCGTCTCCGCAAAGTCCCGGGAAACCCTGCCTTCCAACATGCCGGAGATTGTGGAACAACTGGTATTCCGGCAGAGCAGTCGGAGCTATGGCAGTCCGGAGCCGGTGAAACCGCTGATCACCCATCGTGCCGACTATCTACCCCCGGAAGCACCGGAAGCGGAGGTCGAACCGAAGCAGCCGGAACCGGAAAGTCCTCCGAAGGCTGCACCCGTTCCTGCACCGGAGCCTGTGAAGCCGCCCCCGGCTCCCCCGGCGGCGGAAACGCCGCTCCCGCCCTATCGGATCCTGGGTGAAGCCTTCAACGCCTACATTCTGGTGGAATGCGGCGAAGAGCTGATTCTCATTGACAAGCATGCCGCCCACGAACGGCTGCTGTTTGACCGGCTGAAGCAGCACGACTATCCGTCCATGGGTCAGCTTCTGCTGGCGCCGGAGGTGGTGGAGCTGGACGCGGAGGACAAGCAGCGGCTGCTGGAAAACGAAGCGCTGCTCCGGGAGCTTGGCATCGAAGCTGAGGATTTCGGCGGCAATTCGCTGGTGGTACGGCAGCTTCCCAGCGGGTTCACGCCCGCGGACGCAGCCGGGCTGCTGGAGGAGCTGAGTGCTTCCCTGCTGCTGGGCCGCCGTCCGGGGACACTGGGCATCCGGGATGAAACGCTGGCCACCATGGCCTGCAAAGCCGCCGTCAAAGCCGGGAAAGGTTCTGACCCGCTGGAATGGAAGCCGGTGGTGGAAGCCGTCCTGCGCGGGCAGGTGAAATACTGTCCCCACGGCCGTCCCGTTACCATGCGTCTCACCCATCATCAGATCGATCGCAATTTCAAACGCTGTTAATTCCGGATTCTGCCGTTCCGATGCGGGGCGGCAGAATCTTTTTTTCGCAGGCATCGTCCAGTCTTTACCGGAATAATATTTTCCGTCAGACCTTGCACCGGATATTTTCGGTCTGTATAATGAAGGGTACCCGTTGCAGAAAGGAGCGGACTTTATGAAGCAGTTTCGAAATTGCCTGTGTATCTGGATCCTGACGCTTTGTTGTCTGCTGCTTCTTCCCTCAGAGGGGCGCATGGAGCAGTCCTTCCGCCTCTGGGTAGGCGATACGGAGCTGACCGACGGTGGAACGCTTTCCTTCGGCAGCGGTACGGCAGTCTATGACCCGGCGGAGCAGGTACTGACGCTGACCGATATCCGTCTCAGCGGCAATACTCACGGTGCCGGTATTTATGCGGACGGAAATCTGTGCATCCGTCTCAGCGGCAGCTGCGTTGTCAGCGGAGAGCAGAGCGGCGTCACCGTGCTGGGTGATCTGACCCTGTGCGGCAGCGGCAGCATCACCTGCTCCGGCAGCAGGGGCGGTGCCGCCGTCCGCGGCTGTGTCACCGTGTATGACAGTGCGGAGCTGACGCTGCGGGGCAAGACCCCGCTGCGCTGGGGCAAGCTGCACATTTCCCCGCTGGATACCATTGCCCGGGAGCCGTCCCAGCTCTCGGTTCGCGGGCCTTACACCGTTCTGCTGCTGGACGGTTCGCTGGACGCGGCAGGGCATCCGCTGACCGGCGAATATCTGCCGGAGCAGTTCTCTGTCCGGGCAAATCAGCCTGTTCCCCAGCCGGAAGTGCCGGTGCGGGACGGATATCGGTTCGGCGGCTGGTATGCAGATGAAGCGCTGACCGTTCCCTTTGATTTTTCGATTCCCCGCAGCAGTACCGCGGCGTTGTACGCCCGGTGGATCCAGATCGTCACGCTGAATTTTGACAGCTGGGGCGGCAGCGACATTGCCCCGCAGCAGATCGACTGGGGCGACCTGCCCTCTGTGCCGCCGGAACCGGTGCGGGACGGCTACCTGTTCCGGGGCTGGTATGCGGACGACAATCTGCGTGTGCCTTTTGACTGGCTGCTGCCCATGGAGCAGAACAAAACGGCATACGCCAAATGGGAAAAGGTCGCAGACCTCACCGCCTACGGCATCGATGCTGCCCGGTATCAGGGTGAGGTGGACTGGGACGCGGTGAAAGCGGACGGAAAAAGCTTTGTATTCCTGCGTCTGGGTTTCCGAGGCTACGGCAGCGAAGGCAAGCTGAACACAGACGACAACTTTGAAGTCAATTACGAGGCCGCAGCCGCGGCAGGACTGGATGTGGGCGTATACTTCTTCTCGCAGGCCGTAAACGAGGAAGAAGCGGAGGAGGAGGCCCGGTATGTGCTTTCGGTTCTGGACGGAAGATCGCTGGAGCTGCCGGTGGTGCTGGATTATGAGCTGGCTTCCAACGGCGGAGGCGGTCTGCTGGGGCGGCTGTACGAAGCCGATCTCAGCGGCGAGGAATACGCTTCGGTGTGTCTCTGCTTCTGCCGCTACATCGAATCCAGCGGCTATACCGCCGCCGTCTACGCCGGGCAGAGTATGCTGAATGACGGTGTGGGACAGGCGCTGGACGCTGCCGGTTATCCGGTCTGGCTGGCGCACTGGACCGTGCAGCCACGCTACGGCGGCAGCTATGCTTACTGGCAGTATTCCGGTTCCGGGAAGGTTCGCGGAATTGATACAGAGACCGATCTGGATATTCGCTATCTGAATATTCCGAACACTGTCACCGGCGTCACCGCGCAGGCGCAGCAGCACGGAAATTTCCTGCACTGGGATCGGCTTCCCGGTGTGCAGGGTTACATCATTTACCGCAGCGAACCGGGCAGCAGCGAATTTACCGAGATCGCCCGCCGCAGCGGTGCGGGAAGCATCAGCTTCTCGGACTACGCGGGAAAATCCGGCAGTCGTTACCGGGTCTGCGCGTGGGTATCCTATGAACGACAGCCGCTATTGGGGCCGCTTTCGGCCATCGCAGCGGTGAACGAATAATCACAAAAGAAAGAAGGAATCCAATTTGCAGGTAATCGGTTTTCTTGTGGTCATCGCACTGGTGATTCTGGTGCCCCGCATCCTGAAAGCCAAACAGCAGAAGAATCATCCGGACGGTGAGACCTATGTGGAAAACAAGCCAAAAAGCCGCGTTCCGGGTATGCTTCTGAAAATCGGTATCCCGGTGATTCTGGTGCTTCTGCTGGTGGGCTCCAGCGTCTATCAGCTCCGGGAAGATCAGTATGCGGTGATCACCACCTTCGGCGTACCCTCCGTGGTGAACACCTCCGGTCTGAAGTTCAAGGTGCCGCTGATCCAGAAGAAGCAGCTGGTCAGCAAGAATGTGCAGGGCTTCACCATCGGCTACGACATTGACACCGGCATGACCATTGAGGACGAGAGCGTAATGATCTCGGTGGACTTCAACTTCGTCAATGTGGACTTCTATGTGGAATACCGGGTGATCGACCCGGTCAAGTATCTGTACAACAGTCAGGATCCGGTGGGCATTCTGAAAATGCTGTGTCAGAGCTATATCCGCGATACCATCGGTCTGTATCAGGTGGATGATGTGATCACCACCGGCAAGAGTGAGATTCAGGGTGCCATCAAGGAGAAGATCATCGAACGCTTGCAGCAGGAGGATCTGGGTCTGGAGCTGGTGAACATCGCCATGCAGGATGCGGAGCCGCCTACGCTGGAGGTGCAGCAGGCCTTCAAGGCGGTGGAGACCTCCAAGCAGGAGGCAGAAACCGCCATCAACAACGCAAACAAGTACGCAAATGAAGAGCTGCCCGCTGCCGAAGCCAATGCGGACGAGGTGCTGCAGCAGGCGGACGCATACAAGGCCGCCCGCATTGCGGAAGCGGAAGGTCAGGCTTCCCGCTTTACCGAGCTTTATGCGGAATACTCCCGCTATCCGGAGATCACAAAGCAGCGTCTGTTCTACGAAACCGTTGCGGATATCTTCCCCGGCATGAAGGTCATCATTCTGGGTAAGGACGGCAGCGAGCTGACCACTGTGCTGCCGCTGGACGATTTTACCGGAGATGCGAATAACAGAAATACCGTGTATGGGGAGGTGCAGGAGAATGGCTAAGGCGAAAAAAGGCAGCAGAACGCTGCGGAATGTGCTGCTGATCGTGGTCGTGCTGGTGCTGCTGGTGCTGGCAGTATCCGGCACCTTTGTGGTGCATCAGAATGAATACGGTGTGATCCTGCAGTTCGGTGCCGTGGTGGATGTGAAGGCGCAGCCGGGTCTGTATTTCAAGCTGCCCTTCGTGCAGAGCGTGGCCGCCCTGCCCAATACGATACTGCTCTACGACCTGCCGGTCAGTGATCTGCTCAGCGCGGACAAGACCAGCCTGATTGCGGACTGCTTCGCTATCTGGCGCATCAGCGATCCCCGGCTCTTTATCGAAACCCTGTCCGGCAGCGTGGAAAACGCGGAGAGCCGCATCAACGCCAATGTGTATAACGCGCTGAAAACGGTCATGAGCTCCATGACCCGGGATCAGATCATCTCCGGCCGAAGCGGCGCGGTGGTGGACGCCATCATGGCCAACATCGGCGACAGCTTTGACCGCTACGGCATTTCGCTGGAGGCTGTGGAAACCAAGAAGATCGACCTGCCGGACGACAACAAGAACGCAGTCTACGCCCGTATGATCTCCGAACGCAACAACATTGCTGCCGGTTATCTGGCAGATGGTGAGAAGCAGGCCAAGGAAATCCGCAACGCCGCCGACAAGGAAGCGGAGATCGTGCTGGCACAGGCAAAGGCGCAGGCGGAGATCATCAAGGCCGAGGGGGACGCGGAATATATGCGGATCCTCAGTGAGGTCTATGACACCGAGGAGGAAGCGGAATTTTATACCTTTATGATCGCGCTGGACGCGCTGAAGGATTCCATGACCGGTGAGGAAAAGACCCTGATTCTGGACGCCTCCAGTCCCATCGCACAGCTTTTCTACTGAGTTTTTCCAAAGGAACGGAGCCGCGGCTCCGTTCCTTTTCTATGTGCGGCACCATTTTCGGAAAGGCAGCGAAAAAAACGAAATCCCGTCTTGCAATCGGATAACCGCCGTGTTATGATAAGCACAATATACAAAAACCCCCGGCTGTGCTGCGGCGTTTCGCGGCATTTTATACACGCATAAAATGGAAATTAAAAATATAGCAGGAGGAATTATCCCATGGCTAAGAAGGCTGTTACCAGCGAGATTCTGAACATCGAACCCATTGATCTGACCTACCTGAACTACACCGGCATCACCGAGGAATGTCTGGCCGGCAAGACCGCTGTTGTCACCGGCGGCGCCAGCAACGTCGGTCTGGGCTATGCCCGTGCTCTGGCATGGTGCGGCGCCAACGTGGTCGTGGCCGACATGAACGAGAAGGCCGGCAACGAGACCCAGCGCGTCATCAACGAAGAAAACGGCAGAGACTGCTGCCTGTTCGTCCCCATCAACATCACCCAGCAGGCCGACATCGATCGTCTGAAGGATCAGGCCTTCGCCAAGTTCGGCAAGGTTGACATTCTGCTGAACAACGCCATGAACATGCGTCTGAACGGACCCGTGCTGGGCAGCAAGGTCGAGGATCTGGAGGCTTCCTTTCAGATTTCCGGCAAGGGCGTCATGATGTGCATTCAGGCCTTCGTGCCCGGCATGATCGAGCGCGGCTACGGTGTTGTCACCTACTCCGCCACCCAGTTCCATTACTGCCCGCCCATGGTCGGCGGCACCATCTACACAGCCGGTAAGGCCGCTGCCACCTCCCTCGTCATGTCCCTGGCCAACGAAGTCAAGGGCAAGGGCGTCAATGTGTTCTGCCTGACTCCTGCCGGTGTGGGCCGCATGGACTTCAGCAAGATGCCCGCTCCTCCCGCCAAGGAAGGCATGCCCAAGTTCGATCCCAAGATGTTCTGGATGCCCGGCTTCTTCGGCATGATCCCCCCCGAGGCCGGCGGCGCTGCCATGGTCTACAGCATCCTCCACGCCGATCAGCTCCACGGCTCCGGCATCATCATCAGCGATGCTTTCACCGCCATGAAGTTTGACTATCCCAACAAGGAAACCGCTCCCAAGGGCGGCAACGGCGGCCATCGTCTCACCGATATGGAGCTGACCATGGCCTTCTGCACCATGGGCCCCGGCTACACCGGCTTCGGCAAGTAAGATACACCCCCGCTTCCGACCGCATGAAAATGGCTGAACGCACTTGCGTTCAGCCATTTTTTCATGATATCAGTCCTTCACTGCCCGGGTCATCCAGAAGCTGGGAATGTGCATCGCATCCAGACGCCCATACCCGTTGGTATCCTCCCGGATATGGGTCAGCCGAAGACCCGCTTCCAGCTGACCGCCCAGCTGTTCCTCCGCCGTATGGGAAAACTGGACGCCGCCATCATTCTTCTCCAGCTCCGCCATCTGCTCCGGATTTGCCAGCGGGTCAAAGGGCAGCTGATGCAGGATCTCCCGTTCCGCTTCGTCTGTGATGAAATTCATGCCGTTGTCCAGACCGCAAAGCAAAACCCCGCCTTTTTTCAGCACGCGGAAGCACTCCCGGAAGATGGGTTTTACCTCCCGCACATAGCAGTTGGAAACCGGATGGAAGATCAGGTCGAAGCTTTCATCCCCGAAGGGCAGCGGCTCCGACATATCCGCGCGGACGATCTCGATCTCATAGCCTTCCCGCTGCGCCACCATCCGCTCGGAATCCAGTTGGGCCGGTGTGTAGTCCAGCACGGTACACTGTGCGCCCATTGCCGTCAGAACCGGCATCTGCTGTCCGCCGCCGCAGGCAAGACCCAGAATCCGTTTGCCCCGCACATCCCCCAGCCAGTCTGCCGGTACGGGTACGGTAGGGGTCAGCAGCAGTTTCCACCGGCCTTCCTGTGCATTCACAAAAGTCTCATGGTCAATGGGTTTTCCCCATTCCCAGCCGTCTTGGATCCAGCGGGTAATGGTCTCCGCATTCAAATCTGCATAGCTCATCGAATTGCTCCCCCTCAGGTATATTGTTTCAGCAGATCCTGCCCGAAGCCAACCAGCGTCAGTCCATACTGTTTTGCCAGGGCGATGGCTTCCGCCGTAGGATGTGATTTCGTACACAGCACCGGGATTCCTGCCCGGATGGGTTTTTCCGCCATGTCCACGGGAATCCTGCCGCTGGAAACCAGAATGCAGCGGCTCCGGTCCAGCCGCTGTTCCACAGCATACCCTACCGCCTTATCCAGCGCGTTATGCCGCCCGATGTCCTCGCAGCTGAACAGCACTTCCCCTTCCATCGCCAGAAAACAGCTGTGCGTTGCCCAGCTTCTGCCGTGAATCGGGGTGTCCTGCCGGAACTGCTCCGCCAGCAGAAACAGCCATTCCGCCTTCCATGTATGCTGCGGCAGAGGACGCAGCGGCTCCGGTGCGCCGATTCCGTCCAGCGTTACGGAAGCATACCCGCCGTCTGCCGTAAGCTCCAGCGCTTTCACCTCCGAAAGACTGCGGATTCTGCCGCCGGTGCAAAGCCGTCCCAGAATCAGCTGCGGCAGATGCTCCCCAGTGCATACCATACGCTGGGGAATTTCGCCGTTGACTGTCAATGTCAGCGTATGCTCCACAGCTGCGATTTCCGCTGCGGGGTGTGTACTGCCATCGGGGCACAGCGCCAGATAGTCTACGGTCTCCGTCAGCGGCAGCTTCGGTTCACGGTTCAGGGACATGGGTGATTCCTCCGAAAAACAGGGTATGCCGAAATCCGGCATACCCTGCATTATAGTTTGCTTTTCTCCGTCTGTCGAGTTATTTCTCCAGAATGATCTCGTTTTCTCCCGGCTCCGTCACATATCCTACGGCAGCGGCGGTTACGCCCGCGTCACGAAGGGCGCGTAGACAGGCCTCCCCTTCGCTTTCCGGCAGGGCAAACAGCAGGCCACCGCTGGTCTGGGGATCATAAAGGATATCCTGCATGGCGCGGGAGATGCCGGACTGCACCGATATCCCCGCTTCCGCAAAGCTGCGGTTCCGGTAGGCCCCGGCTGGAATCAGCCCCATCTCTGCCAGCTCCAGTGCCTCCGGATGGAAGGGCACCGTTCCCACGGTAATATGAATCGTCACGCCGCTGCCCTGTGCCATTTCATAGCTGTGACCCAGCAGTGCAAATCCGGTCACATCCGTGCAGCTATGGGCAGAAAAGCGCACCATCACATCCCGTGCGCTTCGGTTCAGCGCGGCCATCTGGTCATAGATGCGCTGCATGACGGTTTTCTCCGCCAGTCCTGCCTTGTGCGCCGTGGTCAGAATGCCCACGCCCAGCGGCTTAGTCAGCAGCAGCACATCTCCGGGCTGTGCGCCGCTGTTGGTCAGCACCCGCTTTGGATGTACAAAGCCGGACACCGCCAGTCCGTAGATTGGCTCCGCGCCCTGAATCGTATGCCCGCCGGTGATAATGGCTCCGGCTTCATAGGCCTTGGCATAACCGCCCCGCAGGATTTCCTGTACGGTATGCGCGTCCATTTTCTCCGTCACACACAGGATATTCAGTGCCAGCTTCGGTTCGCCGCCCATGGCATACACATCGCTGAGAGCGTTGGCAGCGGCGATGGAACCATAGAGAAAGGGATCGTCCACAATGGGCGGGAAAAAATCCGTGGTCTGCACCAGTGCGCTGTGCTCATCCAACACATAGACACTGGCATCGTCGCTTTTGTCATAACCCACGATCAATCTGGGGTCGGAATGGGACTGAAAACCCTCCAGCAGCCGGGACAGGGTGCCTGCGCCCACCTTGGCGCCGCACCCGGCGCAGGAGGCCAGCTTTGTCAGCTTCACTTCGGTTTCCATTCAGCTTTCCTCCGCCTGATAGAATCTTCGATATCCGGTTTCCAGCACCTCTACTGCCTGCTCCACCTCATCGGAAAAGCTGCCGCCGGGACACGCCGCGCTGCCTTCATAGCGGACACAGGTGCCGCAGCTGCTGCTGAGATTTCGGGGAACGGGCATCAGCACGGCCCGGTAGCCCAGACTGTCGCAGCACCGCTTGAAGCGGATCGCGCCGAAATGGGAGAAAAATGTGGCAATGCAGGTCATACCTTCTCCGCTTCCAACCGGTATTCCCCGTCCTGCTCTGTCACCGTGACCGTGTAGCCTTCATGTTCTGCGTAACGGGTCACATTCTCTCTGGCGGCGGCATTGTCCACCAGAATGGTATAGCGCTTTTCCCTGCTCTGCATGGCCTGCCGGGTTAGCATCACCGGTTCGGGACAGGCTAGTCCTCTGGCGTCGATTTCGTTCATTTCGCTGCTCCTTTTCTGTTCACCGTATTGCAAAGGCCGATCACCGCCGTCACGATGATGCCCAGCACAACCGCGATTTTTCCGTTTTCGGTAGGGCCTGCCGCACTGGAAGCCAGTCCGAAATTATGGGCACAGGCAGCGCCCAGAACCATACCCACCACGGTCACAGCGCTGTCGGAATTGCCCTCGCCTGCCAGAATCAGCTGCCGAAGTGGACAGCCGCCCAGCAGAATGCTGCCGAATCCCACCAGATACATCCCCAGCGCATTCCACAGTCCGTCTGTATGGGCGATCGGCTGCTCCGAAAAGCTGAAATGGATATAACCGGTTCCGGTAGCCAGACTGATGATCAGATTGGTCACAAGCGCACCCATCAGCACGGCGCCGAAGCCGCTGAGCAGCCGGGTATCCCGAAACAGCACCGCATCCCGGATGCCGCCTGCCATGCAGAGGCGAGAGCGCTGGCTCAGTGCGCCCACCAGCAACCCCGCTGCCAGACTTACATAGATCGCGGCATGTTTTCCGCCGGGGCCACCACCCGCCTCCGTGAAATGCAGGATTCCGGGTGCCGCCAGCAGCACCGCCAGCAGCGCGATCTGAATCAGCGGCATTGCCAGTCCCTCCATCATAGACAGCTTATAGGTTCGCTTCAGAGAATAGCCGCGGTGCAGGAACAGCACCCCGGTCAGAATCCCCAATGCAAAACCGGCAATGCCTGTCAGCGCATTCAGGTCGCCGCCCGCCAGACGCAGGATCATCCGGAAGGGACAGCCTAAAAACATCAATGCTCCGATCATCACGAAGAAACCCAAAATCAGCCGCAGCATGGGACTGCTGCCGCCCCGCGGCTTGAACTCCTTTGTGAGACAGCTGAGCACAAAGCTGCCCAGCACCAGACCGATCAGCTCCGGCCGCACATACTGCACCGCTGCAGCACTGTGCAGTCCCAGCGCACCGGCCGTATCCCGCAGGAAACAGGCGATGCAGAACCCCATGTTGCTGGGATTTCCCAGCAATACCAGCAGAGAGGCGATCACGCCGATGGCCAGTCCTGCCAGCAGAATGCCCGTTCGTTGATTCATTTTCATGTGTACGCTCCCATTCAGATAGTCACCTGATTATACCCGTCCCGCTGCGTCGCTGTCCAATACAGATTATTGATATCCCGGATAGATTTATTTGTAATCCCTATGGTATTGTGGTATGCTGACTCCGGAGGCGAAACGAATGAAGCGCATTTATCTGGACAATGCCAGCACCACCTTCCCCAAGCCGGACTGTGTTCCGCAGGCGATGCTGGATTATATGATACGAAACGGCAGCAACGTCAGCCGGGGCGGCTACGGCAGCGCCTATGCCGCAGAAGAACAGGTCTATGAAACAAGGCAGCTGCTTTGTGATCTGTTTCACGGAGACGATCCGCGAAATACGATCTTCACCCGAAATGTGACGGAAAGTCTGAATGTGCTGCTGGCCGGACTGCTGCACCCGGGCGACCATGTTCTGGTGTCCTCCGTGGAACACAATGCGGTGATGCGCCCGCTGACCGCGTTGGCGGCAAAGGGCGTCACCTTTACCCGGATCCCCTGCACGGAAACCGGCCTGTTGCAGACGGAAACCATGGAATCTCTGCTGCGTCCGCAGACCCGT
>DCGQ01000055.1:31088-44270 GCA_002314635.1 Clostridiales bacterium UBA1774 | reverse complement strand
GCAGACCCGGGCGGTCATTCTGACCCACGCCAGCAACGTATGCGGCACCGTGCTGCCCATCCGGGAGGTTGGCGCATTCTGTGAAGCTCACCGGCTGCTGTTTCTGGTGGATGCCGCCCAGACCGCCGGGGTGCTGCCCGTTGATCTGGCCGATTGCCATATTGACGCGCTGGCCTTCACCGGGCACAAGGGTCTCATGGGACCTCAGGGCATCGGCGGTTATCTGCTGCGGGAGACCGTGGCCGGTACTCTGCCGCCGCTGCTGTACGGCGGCACCGGCAGCCGCAGTCATCTGGAAACCATGCCGGAGTTTCTGCCGGATCGGCTGGAGGCGGGAACCCTCAATCTGCCGGGCATCATGGGTCTGCGGGCAGGTCTGCTCTGGCTGCGGGAAACCGGCATGGATGCGATCTATGCCCACGAGCAACGGCTTACCGCCCGGTTTCTTGCGGGTCTTTCGCCGCTTGCGGAGGAAGGTCTGCTTCGTATCGTGGGCAAACCGGATGGGGACGGACGTACCGGCGTGGTATCCATCCTGCCTGCGGTCATGGACCCGGCGCAGTTCAGCTTTCTGCTGGATGAACGCTATGGCATCCAGACCCGGGTGGGACTGCACTGTGCCCCCCAGGCACACAAAACGCTGCACACCTTCCCCACCGGAACGGTGCGCTTCTCCTTCGGCTGGTTCAATACGGAATCGGATGCAGACGCCGCCGTCTGCGCTGCTCGGGAGCTATGCCATGGAGTTTAAGCAGCTTCGTTCCTTTGTGACAGTGGTGCAGTCCGGGTCCTTCACCCGGGCCGCGGAAAAGCTGTATCTCTCTCAGCCCACGGTCAGTACCCATGTGCAGGCGCTGGAGGCGGAGCTGGGCAGCGCGTTGGTACGGCGAACCACCCGCAGCGCGGAGCTGACGGCAAAGGGGCAGGAGTTCTACGAGTTTGCCCTGCGGGTGCTGACCCAACAGGACGAGCTGCTCAGCCGTTGGGAGGATGACCGGCAGTCGGTTTTGAAGCTTGGCGCATCCTCTGTCCCCACGGACTGGCTGCTGCCGCAGGTGCTGCCCGCCTTTCTGCGGGATTACCCCCAAATCCGTCTGGTACTTCGACAGGGCAACAGCCGGGAGATTCTGGACGGGGTGCGCGACGGCAGCTATGATCTGGGACTGGTTGGAGTGGAAACGCAGGAGGAATCCCTGCTCTGCCTGGAGCTTTGTTCCGACCGGATGGTACTGATCGCCCCGGCGCTGCCGCCGTATACCGGCTGGACTGCCGAAACGCTGACCCCGGCACTTTTGCAGGAGCAGCGCTTCATTCTGCGGGAGGAGGGCAGCGGCAGCGGTCTCCACGCCCTTGCCTTTCTGGAACAGGCCGGACTGAAACCGGAAAAGCTCCTTGTGGCTGCCCGGGTGCGGGAGCAGGACGCACAGAAAAAGCTGGTGATCGCCGGTCTGGGCATCTCCCTGATCTCCCGATATGCGGTGGAGGCGGAAGCGGCGCAGAAGCAGCTGCTTGTTTTCCCGCTGCCCGGCTGCGACACGGTTCGCAGGCTCTGTGCCGCATACCTTCCCGGTTCTGAGTTGAAACCCGCTGTTCATGCGTTTCTGTCCGCAGTCCGTCCGATTGCGTTGGCGTGACGGGAAAGTTTTTCTTGAAAAACAGATATCTGCATCCTATAATAATCAGATGTAGTTTGACTTTTAATTCCGTCTTTTCTAATACTCAGCAGAAAGGAGAATGAAGAACCATGGGAAAGCTCTTTTTGGCAGATTCCAAGGGTACGGATGCTAAAATCGGCAATGTACAGGAGAAGTTTGCCAGAGTGGCGGTTTCCTATGCGCCCGGAACCTGCCCGGTTCTGGTGCAGCAGTCTCTGCTGTTCACCGCTATGAACCAGACCTGCGGCAAGTGTGTTCCCTGCCGGGACGGACTTCCTCAGCTGCATCAGCTGCTGGGAAAAGTGCTGAACGGAACCGCTTCCGAGGATACGCTTTCGGCAATCCGGGAGCTGGCCGCCACCATTCGGGACACCGCAGACTGCGCCATCGGCTATGAGACCGCCAATGAGATTCTGAAGGGTCTGGACACCTTCCGTGCAGACTATGAAAGTCACATCCGGGACGGTGTGTGTTCGGAGGAGATTGGTCAGAAAATTCCCTGCATTGCCATGTGCCCCGCGCATGTGGATGTGCCCGGCTATATCGCCCTCGCCGCAGAGGGTGACTGTGCCGGTGCGATCAACCTGATCCGGAAGGACAATCCGCTGCCTACCGCCTGCGCCATGATCTGTGAGCATCCCTGTGAAAACCGCTGCCGCCGCCGTCTGTTGGACGACGCCATCAACATCCGCGGCATGAAGAAATACGCAGTGGATCAGATCGCCGCCGATCAGGTTCCCGTTCCCAAGGCAGGCGTGCCAACCGGCAAGAAGATCGCCGTCATCGGCGGCGGCCCTGCCGGACTGACCTGTGCGTATTTTCTGGCGCTGATGGGCCATAAGGTGGTCATCTTTGAGCGGCAGAAGAAGCTGGGCGGTATGCTCCGCTACGGCATCCCCAACTACCGTTTCCCCAAGGAGCGGCTGGATGAGGATATCCGCGCCATTCTCTCCGCCGGTGATATCTCGGTGGAATATGAAACGCACATCGACTCCGCAGAGAAAATCGCGGCCATCCGCAGCGAATATGACGCCATGTTCGTGGCCATCGGCGCACAGGTGGGCAAAAAACTCCGTCTGGACAACATCGGTGCCGGAAATGTGGAATCCGCCGTGGCCATGCTGGACCGCATCGGCAACGACAACCGGCCGGATTACAGCGGCAAAAATGTGGTCGTCATCGGCGGCGGCAATGTGGCCATGGATGCGGCCCGCAGCGCCGTCCGCTGCAATGCCGGTTCCGTCAGTGTAGTGTACCGTCGCCGTCAGGACGATATGACCGCGCTGGCCTCCGAGGTGGAAGCCGCCGTCATGGAGGGTATCGAACTGATCACGCTGATGGCGCCCAAGGCCGTGACCGTGGATGAAGCCGGAAACTGCAGGGGTCTCACGGTGAAACCGCAGATGATCGGCCCCTACGACAGCGCAGGCCGTCCCGCTCCCATGGATGCAAACAAGCCGGAGGAGGAAATACCCTGCGATGTGATTCTCATTGCCGCCGGTCAGGATATCGTTTCCAAACCCTTTGAGGATTTCGGTATGCCCGCAGACCGTGGCGTATTCAAGGCCGGTCCGGACACCGCGATTCCCGGTATGCCCGGCGTTTTCGTGGGCGGTGACTGTCAGACCTCTCCGGCAACGGCCATCCGCGCCATTGCCGCAGGCAAGGTTGCCGCGCACAACATCGACGAATATCTGGGTTATCACCACAAGCTGAGCTGCGAGGCTTCCGCTCCCGCAGCGAAGGAAAACAACCGCACGCTGACCGGCCGCGCCAACATCACCGAGCGCCCGGCAGCCATCCGCAAGCACGATTTCTGCCATGTGGAGAATGCCCTCACCTATGAGGAGGCCATTCAGGAAGCGGGGCGCTGCCTCCGCTGCGACCACTTCGGCTGCGGCGTGCTGAAAGGAGGACGAGACGAAACATGCTGAATCTGACCATTGACGGTCGGCAGTATTCCGTTTCAGAGGGCACTACCATTCTGAAAGCCGCACGGCTCAACGGGATCGATATTCCTACGCTGTGCTGGCTGGAGGGTGTGAATGAGATCGGCTCCTGCCGCCTGTGCGTGGTGGAGGCGGAGGGCTGCGACAAGCTGCTCACCGCCTGCAATACGCCGGTGCAGGAGGGCATGGTGATCACCACCATGTCTGACCGCATTGCTAAGGCCCGCCGTACCGCACTGGAACTGCTGCTGTCCAACCACAATCAGGACTGCTTCTCCTGCGCCTCCAACGGCGTATGCGAGCTGCAGAAGCTCTGCAATGATTACGGTGTCGAGCGCACCGCCCTGAGCGGCACCCGCGCCCAAATGCCCAAGGCTCTGAAAGCCGACCATCCCTTCCTTGCCTACCGCAGTGAGCTGTGCATCCACTGTCAGCGCTGTGTCAGCACCTGTGAAAAGGTGTCCGGCCGGAAGTCCATTTCGCTGCGGCGCAGCGGCCCCCTTGCCATCATTGATACGCCCTTCGGCAAGGACTGGGAGCTGCGGAACTGCGAATCCTGCGGCAACTGTGCCGAGGCCTGTCCTACCGGCGCACTGTACAAGAAAGCCGGTAAGAGCTTCCGTGACTGGGAAGTGAAAAAAATCCGCACCACCTGCCCCCATTGTGCCGTTGGCTGCCAGCTGAATCTGCTGGTGAAAAACGGCAGAATCGTGGCCGCCGAGGGCGTGGACGGCCCCTCCAACGGCCGCCGGCTCTGCGTCAAGGGCCGTTTCGGCTCCTTTAACTTCGTCACCTCCGGTGAGCGGCTCACCGATCCGCTGATCAAGGACCGGGCCACCGGCACCTTCCGCAAGGCCAGTTGGGATGAAGCGCTCAGTCTGGTGGCGGAGAAGTTCAGCGGCATCAAGGCGGAATACGGCGGCGACGCGCTGGCCGGTTTTGCCTGCTCCCGCTCCACCAACGAAGACATTTATATGCTCCAGAAGATGGTTCGCACGGTTTTCGGTACGAACAATACCGACAACTGTGCCCGTGTCTGACACGCCCCTACTGTCTCCGGTCTGGCGACAACCTTGGGCTCCGGTGCGATGACAAACACCATCCGGGACATTACACAGGATTCCGACGTGATCATGATCGTCGGTTCCAATGCTGAGGAAGCGCATCCCGTTCTGGGTATGCAGCTTCGTCAGGCCATGCGCCGTGGGGCAAAGCTCATTGTGGCCGATCCCCGCGATATTGATCTGGCCAAGGATGCCGATATCCATCTGAAGCTTCAGCCCGGCACCAATGTGGCCTATGTGAACGGTCTGCTCCATGTGATCATCGAGGAAGGCCTTGTAAACGAGGAGTTTATCCGGGAACGCACGGAAGCGGACAAATATGAAGAACTGAAAGAACTGGTTCGGAAATACACACCGGAATATGTAGGAAAAATCTGCCATGTGGATCCGGATGATCTCCGTGCCGCCGCCCGGATGTATGCCAAGGCGGATCGGGCGCCCATTCTCTACTGTCTGGGCGTGACTGAGCATTCCACCGGCACCGAGGGCGTCATGTCCCTGTCCAATCTGGCCATGGTCACCGGCAAGCTGGGTCGCCCCGGCTGCGGCGTGAACCCCATCCGCGGTCAGAACAATGTGCAGGGCGCCTGTGACATGGGCGCCATGCCCACGGACTTCACCGGCTATCAGAAGGTGAACAACCCGGCGGTCATCGAGAAGTTTGAAAAGGCATGGGGCGTCAGGCTGAACCCCAATCCGGGCATCAAGGCCACCGACTGTTTCCCCGCCATGCTGGAGGGCAAAATCAAGGGTCTGTTCATCTTCGGCGAGGACCCCATGCGCACCGATCCCAACACCCATCATGTGAAGGCCGCGCTCCAGAGTCTGGATTTTCTGGTGGTGGATGAGCTGTTCCTCACCGAAACCGCCAAGCTGGCGGATGTGGTGCTGCCCGGCTGCTCCTATGCGGAGAAGGAGGGCACCTTCACCAACACCGAGCGCCGCGTGCAGCGTGTTCGCAAGGCAGTCACCGTTCCCGGCAATATGCGTCCGGATACGGATATCTTCACGGATATCATGAACCGCATGGGCTACGCCCAGCCCTACCTCACCGCCTCGCAGATCATGGATGAAATCGCTGCCCTCACCCCGTCCTACGGCGGCATCACCCATGCCCGTCTGGACAGTGTGGAGAACGGCGGTCAGGGTCTCCAGTGGCCCTGCCTGAATGCGGCACATCCCGGCACCCCCATCATGCACGTGGGCAATTTCAGCCGCGGAAAGGGCACCTTCTATCTGGCCGAATACAAGCCTTCTCAGGAACTGCCGGACGAGGAATACCCGCTGCTGCTCTCCACCGGCCGCAATCTGTATCACTACAACGCCATGGCCATGACGGACAAGACACCCGGTCTGATGCGGATCTCCGGTCACTCCTACATGGAGCTGAACACGAAGGACGCAGAGGCGCTGGGCATTCGGAACGGCGAGCGTGTCCGCGTTTCCTCTCGCCGCGGTACCATTTCCACGGAAGCCCGCGTATCGGATAAGACCTATCCGGGCGAGGTGTGGATGCCTTTCCACTTCCTGGACGGCAGCGCCAACTGGCTGACCAATGCCGCGCTGGACACCATTGCCCGTGCGCCGGAATACAAGGTCTGCGCCGTGAAGGTGGAGAAGATTTCCGAAGCGGAGGCTTATGACGCCGACGGCAATTACATCACACAGGCCATGATCGCCGAAAAGCGCAACGCGGAGTTTGCCGCCCAGCTGGCTGCGCCCGCACAGTGCGCCGACGGGGCCTGTCCGGTGCTTCCCGACAGTGTGGACGATTACTCCCGCATCTGCAACTGATTTTCTGCATTCCCTGAGGCGGAAACCCGCCTCAGGGAATGCTCCCCGCATTTTATATGGGTGCAGAAGAATCACTGGTGGGTTCCGTGGTCTTCAAAACCATAGTGAGTCGAAATCGGCTCAAGTGGGTTCGATTCCCACCTGCACCCGCCATAGTACAGGGCCGTCCGAATGATCGGGCGGCCTTTTCGGAAATGGAGGTCATGGTATGGATTCCTCTCTGCTGCGTCAGATTCCCAAAATGGACAAACTGCTGCTGCGCCCGGAAATCGCGGAGCTGGCGGAAACGCTGCCCCGGGAGCTTGTCCGCAGCGCCATTCAGCAGGAGCTGGATGCGCTGCGCCAAAGCATTCTCGCCGGAGGTGCGCTGCCGGAGGACGCGGCCCTGACGGAACGGCTCTGTCAGGCCGTCCGCAGTGCCGGACTTTATCGGCTGCGGCGGGTCATCAACGCTACCGGCATCGTCCTGCACACCAATCTGGGCCGCGCACCGCTGGGAAGTCCGCTGGCCGCCCATGTGGCGCAGCTTGCCGCCGGTTACTCCAATCTGGAATACGATCTGGATGCGGGACAGCGGGGCAGCCGTTATGCGCTGGTGGAGGAGCTGCTGTGCCGTCTCACCGGTGCGGAAGCCGCGCTGGTGGTCAACAACAATGCTGCCGCCGTGTTTCTCATGCTGAACACGCTGGCCGCAGGCAAACCGGCTGCCATTTCCCGGGGTGAGCTGGTGGAGATCGGCGGTTCCTTCCGGGTGCCGGAGATCATGTCCGCTTCCGGCGCACAGCTGATGGAGATCGGCACCACCAACCGCACCCACCTTCGGGACTATGCCGCCGCGCTGGACAACGGCGCACAGGTACTGCTGAAGGTACACCGCTCCAATTTCCGTCTGGAGGGTTTCACCGCCGAAGCCTCCCTTTCCGAACTGAAGGAGCTGGCGGAAAGCCGGGGCGTACCGCTGCTGTATGATCTGGGCGCCGGGTTTCTGCTGCGTCCGGAGCTTTTGGGTCTGCACACCGGCGCATATGTACCGGAGCTGGCAGCGCTTTCTGATGTGCTGTGTTTTTCCGGTGACAAGCTGCTGGGCAGCGGACAGGCGGGCATTCTGCTGGGCAGGAAGCCTCTGATCGACGCCATGAAGCAGAACCAGCTGACCAGGATGCTGCGGGTGGACAAAATGACCCTTGCCGCGCTGGAAGCGGTACTGCGGCTGTATCTCAGTCCCGCACAGGCCATCCGGCAGATTCCCGTGCTTTCCATGCTGGCTGCCGACCCGGAAAGTCTGCGTCAGCGAGCGGAATCCCTGTGTCACTGGCTGCGGGACTGCTGCCCCGGCTTTACCTTTGAGGTGGTTCCCTGCATGGATGAACCCGGCGGCGGGACGCTTCCCGGCACCGTACTCAACGGCTGGGCGGCTGCGGTAACAGCGCCCTTTTCCGCCGACCGGCTGGATGAGCTGCTGCGCCGCTGTGACCCGCCGGTGGTGGGGCGCATCCATCAGGGCAGGCTGCTGCTTTCCCTACGCACCATTCTGCCGGAGGACGAGGATGCGCTGTGTTCGGCGCTGACGGAATGCGGAGGCCGCGCATGAAGCATCTGGTTTTCGGCACAGCCGGTCATGTGGATCATGGCAAAACGCTGCTGACCAAGGCGCTGACCGGGGTGGATACGGATAGATTAAAGGAAGAAAAGCTGCGGGGCATCACCATTGAGCTGGGTTTTGCGCCCATGCGCCTTTCGGACGGCACGGTGCTTTCGCTGGTGGATGTCCCGGGACACGAAAAATTCGTCAAAACCATGATGGCGGGTGCTTCCGGAATTGACGGAGTTCTGCTGGTCACAGCGGCGGACGATGGGGTCATGCCGCAGACGGCGGAGCATCTGAATATCATCCGCCTGCTGGGCGTTTCCGCCGGACTGCTGATCATTACAAAGTGCGATCTGGCATCCGAAGCGCGTATCTCGGAGGTGGAAGCGCAGCTGCGGGCGCTGACGCAGGATTCTCCGCTGGAGGGCGCGCCGATTCTCCGGGTCTCCGCTGCCACCGGAGACGGGATCCCGGCGCTGCGGCAGGCCATGGAAGCGCTGGCCGCCGATCTAAACCAGCGGGCGAACAGTCAGCCCTTCCGGCTGAATATCGACCGCACCTTCCCGGTCAGCGGCTTCGGCACCGTTGCCTCCGGCACGCTGACGGAGGGTACGCTCTCCGTAGGTCAGCAGCTCATGCTGTATCCTGCCGAAGAAACCGGCACGGTACGCAGTCTGCAGAATCACAATAAAGCCGTCCCCACCGTACAGGCCGGGATGCGAACTGCGCTGAGTCTCACCGCCGGGGTTCGAGACGGGCTGGAACGGGGCGTTACGCTGGCACAGCCGAATTCCATGTGCACCACCTCCACGCTGGATGTATTCCTGCAGATCACCCCGGACTGCGGCTTCCCTATCCGCAATTCCTCCCGACTGCACCTGTTTCACGGCACGCGGGAGGTGATCTGCCGACTGCGGCTGCTGAATGCGGAGGTGCTTCATGCCGGGGACAGCGGCTATGCCCAGCTGGAGCTGAGCGAGGCCATGTCCGTCCGATACGGCGACCGGTTTCTGCTGCGGTTCTTTTCCCCGGTGATAACGGTGGGCGGCGGGCAGATTCTGGCCGGTGCGTCTCGGCGGCTGAAACGGCAGAATGCAGAGGTTCTGCAGCGCTTGGAAACCCTGCACCGGGGCGACGATGCTGCCCGTCTGCTGCGGCACACAGAGGACAGTGGGCTGATTCCCGTTGACCCCATGCGTCTTGGGCGGCTGATGAATCTGTCCCCTGCGGAAACGGAGGCTGTCATAGCTGCTTTGAACGACCGGCTGGTCACGCTGCCGGGCGGCATTCTGTCCCGGCGGCTGTGGGATGAGGCATGGACTGCGCTGGCGGATACGCTGGACAGTTGGCACCGGGAGTATTCCCTGCTGCCCGGTATGCCGCTGAGCCAGCTTCGTCAAAAACTGCCCGCCGAAGCGGCAGATGTGCTGCTGTCAGACTATGTGCGGGAAGGCAGGCTGGTGCTTCAGGAAGGCTATGCCGCCCTCAGCGGCTTTACCCCGGTTTTCACCCGGGAGCATCAGATCATGCGGCGCAAGCTGCTCCACTTCTACCGGGAAGCATGGTTCCTCGCTCCGGATAAAAAGGATGTGGATGCGAAGTTTGAAAGCCGGGGGCCGATCTATCCCCAGCTTCTGAATTATCTCCGCATGAACGGGGAACTGGTAAGCCTGACGCCACGCTATCTGGTGCATAAAGACGCCTATGACGCAGCGCTGAGCCTGTTTCGCGGTCTGTTTGCGGAAAAGAGCAATGTCACACTGGCCGATTTTCGCACCGCTGCCGGAATCTCCCGGAAATACGCCCAGCTGTTTCTGGAATACTGGGACCGTCAGCACCTCTGCCGCCGGGAAGGCGACGGACGTGTCCTGTGGGAAAGACCGTAAACCCGGGATTGCGTTTTCTATGGTTTCGGTGTATAGTTACCCTGTGAATTTCTGTAATCCCAAGGAGTGATAGAATTTGGCGGAACAGGTTACAAACTACCAGTGTCCGAACTGTACCGGTCCCATGCACTTTGACCCCGCATCGGGCAAGCTGGTCTGTGATTACTGCAGCAGCAGTTTTACGGTGGAAGAGATTGAAAAGCTGTTTGCGGAGAAAAACGAGCAGGCCGGTCAGGCTGCGGCACAGGCTGCAAATGCGGAGCAGCCGGAGGGTTCCCCGTGGAGCGAAGCGGAAGCCAACGGCCTCCGGGTCTACAACTGCCCTTCCTGCGGCGCAGAACTGATTTTCGATCAGAATACCGCCGCATCCGGTTGTCCATACTGCGGCAATCCCACCATCGTACCCGGCTCTCTCAGCGGCGCTCTGCGGCCGGACTGGGTCATTCCCTTCAAGCTCACCAAGGAACAGGCGGTTTCGGAGCTGAAAAAGCATTACCGGAAGAAACCCCTGCTGCCTAAGCTGTTCAGTCAGCAGAACCATCTGGAAGAAGTCAAGGGCGTCTATGCCCCCTTCTGGCTTTTCACCGGCGAGACCACCGGCGAGGCCACCTTCGACGCCACCCGGGTAAAGCACTATCGTCAGGGCAGCTACGATGTGACCGAGACCAGTCATTATGACTGCTTCCGCAGCGGCAGCCTGCACTTTGAGCGCATCCCGGTGGACAGCTCTACCAAAATGCCCGATGAACATATGGACGCCATCGAACCCTATGACTACACCGACCTGAAACCCTTCTCCACCGGATATCTTGCCGGTTATATGGCAGACAAGTATGATGTGGATGTAGACACCGCGCAGGAACGGGCGCAGAAACGCGCTTCCGGTACGCTGGAGGATGCGCTAAAAAGCACAGTCGAAGGGTACAGCACCGTGACCCGCCGGGAATCCGGCTCCGCCTTTGCCCGCGGTCAGGTGCAGTATGCGCTGCTGCCCGTGTGGCTGCTGACAACCAAGTGGAACGGAAAGAACTATCTGTTCTCCATCAACGGGCAGACTGGGAAGCCTGTGGGTGATCTTCCCATCTCCAAGGCCCGTCTGGCAGGCTGGTTCTTCGGCATTTGGGCCGCCGTTGCTGCCGTAGTGCTTGCCGTGATCGGCACCGTCAGGCTGTAAGGAGGGCAGGAAGATGAAACGGATTCTCACACTTCTCATTTCTGTTCTGCTTCTCTGCGCCTTGGCGCTGCCGGTCTTTGCCGCAGAGCCTGTGGTTCCGCTGGTGGTGGACGATGCAGGTCTCCTGACCGATGAAGAACTGTATGAGCTTCAAAGCTATGCGCAGCAAACCTGCTCCGGTGCCGGTTTCGACATCGTGATTCGTACCGTGGAGGACACGGACGGCTATGATGTAGAGACCTTTACCGAGAATATCTACCACGGCTATGAATACGGACAGGGTGCAGAGCACAGCGGCGTGATCCTGCTTCTCAGCATGGTTGACCGCAGCTACGACCTGTATGTCTATGGCCGCTGCGATTATCTTCCCTACAGCTACTGGACCGATGTGGAAAATGCGGTACTCTCCTATCTGGGCAGCAACAACTGGTACGGTGCGTTCCGCTGCTTTATCAGCCAGAGCGCCGGTCTTGTTTCCCGCAACCGGGATATGTTCAACTCCGACGGCAGCGGCGTGTTCTTCCGGCTCAGCCTGGGCAAGGTCATCACCGCGCTGATCTTCGGTCTGATTCCGGCACTGATCGCACGCAGCATTCTGAAAAGCAAAATGAAGAGCGCCGTTTTGCAGACCCGTGCCGACCGATATGCCGGCCAGCTGCAGCTCCGTCAGCGGGATGACCACTATGTACGCACGGACGTGGTTCGGGTCCGCCATCAGGAAAGCAGCAGCGGCGGAAGCCGCAGCGGAGGCGGTCACAGCGGCGGAGGCGGCGGCAGTCACCACAGCGGCCACTTCTGATCATCGAAAGCACAAAAAATCCTGCAGGCCAAAACCTGCAGGATTTCTCATTTTATATTTTCACTTTTTCTTGCGAAGATAAACGAACCAGTAGGTGCAGCCAACCAGACCGGCGCCGCCCACGATGTTGCCCAGCGTAACGGGGATCAGGTTCTTCACAATGAAGGCGCCCCAGGTCAGGCTGCCGCTCTCAATGCCGTAAACGGCCTTGGCGAACAGACCGGCGGGAATGTAGTACATATTGGCCACACAGTGCTCAAAGCCGCAGAGGACGAACAGCATGATGGGCATGAACAGGCCCCAGAACTTTCCGGTCACATCCTTGGCAGCGAAGGAGATCCACACGGCGATGCAGACCAGGAAGTTGCAGCAGATACCGCGGATGAAGGCATCCCCGAAGGAAAGGCCAACCTTACCGGCGGCAGCACCGACCATGGCCTTGGCCAGACCTTCACTGAACAGGCTGGCAGTGTGGCCATAAACCACCAGGAAGGCCACGATAATAGCGCCGATCAGATTGCCGATGTAGACGATGACCCAGTTGCGGAGCATCTTGCCCACGGACACATCACCGGTGAGAACGGGAATGATGATCAGGTTGTTGCCGGTAAACAACTCACTGCCTGCCAGCAGAACCATGGCCAGACCTACGGGGAAGATGCAGGCGCCCAGGAACTTGCCTACGGATGCGCTCTCCACGCTGACGGCTGCGGTGGTAGCACCGACGCCGGCAAGCGCGATGAAAGCACCGGCCATCATACCCAGAACCAGCAGCTTCCAGAAACTGTTGTTTGCTTTACCCTTGCCGATGGCAATGTAATTTTGCGCGACTTCTGCGGGTGAATTCATTTTTCTCTCTCCTGTCAATATAGGTTTTATCCCTTAAAGTCTGATAATGTTATCTTATATCCGCAGGAATGTCAAGGTCAGTTCTTGCATTTCCGTGTTTTTTCGGTTATCATGTAGAAAAAACGGAAAAAGGAGTGACCCCTTTGGATACCCTGACCGCAAAAAAGAAAAATGCGCTGAAATGGACGCTGCTGGCCATCGCACTGACCAATATGCCCACGCTGGCGCTCTCTCCTGCAACAGAGCAGATCCGGCAGTTCTTCAATGTGGAGCTGGTGCAGGTTCAGACCGCCATGAGCGCCACCAACATCATTCAGATCGGCGTTGCGCTGGTGGCCATGTATCTGATCAATCAGGGCATCATCACGAAAAAGCTGGCGGTGGTGCTGGGTCAGAGCCTGTTTGTGGTGGTCGCCGTGTTCGT
>DCGQ01000055.1:10847-31052 GCA_002314635.1 Clostridiales bacterium UBA1774 | reverse complement strand
GTGTTCGTGCTGCTGTTCCACAACGGTCTATGGTGCGTCTGGTGTCTCAGTGCGCTGATCGGCTGTGCCTGCGGCCTGTATGTCACAAATGCCTTTGGCATCATGTTCGACTGCTTTACCAATGAGGAACGGCAGGGCTTCGCCGGCCTGCAGACCAGTTCCATCAATCTGGGCGGCATCCTCATGTCTCTGGCCGGCGGACTTCTGGCCGGTCTCTGCTGGTACGGCGGTTATCTGGTGTTCTTTGTCGGCATCATCATGGCCGTGATCGGCATTCTGAACATTCCCTCCTACAAGACCCCCAAAGCGAAGAATCCGGGTGAAAAGAAGTCCCCCATCAAGGCGCGGGTCTTCTTCTATGCCGCCGCACAGCTGCTGTTCATGATGACCTATGTGGCGGTGGGGCAGAACCTCAGCTCCCATCTGCGGCAGGGCTTCACCAACTTCTCCGCGCTGGCCGGTATCTGCACCTCCGTTCAGATGGCGGGCGGCGTCTGCTCCGGTCTGTTCTTCACCAAGCTGAGCCGCCGCATCGGCGACGATATCATGGTGGTATCTCTCTCCGCGCTGTTTCTGGGTCTGCTGCTGCTCAGCTTCGTCAGTGACAGCCTGCCGCTGATCCTCCTTGCCGTATTCCTCTGCGGCAGCTCCATCAGTATGTTCAACCCCTGGTGCACCTACGGCGTCAGCGTCTACTCTGACCCCAGCAACAGCGCCGTTACCAGCGTGATCATCTCCGCCATTGCCCCCTCCGCCGGCGGCTTCCTCAGTCCCGTGGTGTTCACCAATGTGACCAATGCGCTGGTGGAAGGCTCCACCGATTTCCGTTATCGTTTCATTGCCTTCTTCGTGCTGGCCGTGGCCGTGGTTCTCTTTTTCGTCAACCGCGCCCACAAGCGGCAGGACAGCAAAGTCTGATTCAAAAAAAATCACCGAAGCCGAGCGCTTCGGTGATTTTCTTATCCGATTGTGGAAACGCCCAGACGCACGCCGTAGCTCAGCAGGGTCATGATAAAACCGGCGATCAGAACGCCCAGAAAGATGGTAGGAATCGCCCGTTTCAGGCGCATATTCATCAGCGCGGCGATCAGTCCCCCGGTGTAAGCGCCGGTGCCGGGCAGCGGAATCGCCACGAACAGGCAAAGACCCAGAATTTCAAAGCGCTTCACCGTATCGATCTTCCGCATGGCACGCTGCTCCAGCCGGTCCACCAGTCCGTTCAGCGCCGACCAGTGCCGACGGACAAAGGCGAACAGCCGACGGATAAACAGCAGCACAAAAGGAACGGGCAGCATATTCCCGATGATCGCTGCCAGATAGCACTGCCACCATGGCAGTCCCAAACCGCATCCCAGCGGTATTGCCCCGCGCAGCTCCAGCACCGGAACCATGCTCATCAGCATGACCCATAGTAAATCCTTCAAGCCCATCCCCCTTTCACAGCGCGTCATTATAGCATAGCCGCATCGGAAAAGCAAGTGAGGAAACCAGCATCGCCGAAGTCCCAGCACGGGTACTCCGGCGATGCGTTCTTATTCTTCCTCCGCGGTTTTCAGTGCGATCTGCAGCAGACGCTTAAACTCCGCCGCTTCCTCCGGGGTCATATCCCGAACAAACCGCTTCTCCGCTTCTTCCGCGGACCGCTTCAATTCCGGATGCAGCGTCTCTCCCTTGGGAAGCGGGATCAGGCTGCGGTAGCGGGCATCCTTCTCGCTGCGAACCCGTTTGATAAAGCCCTTCTCCTCCAGCCGATCCACAATGCCCGACACGGTAGGATTCGTCAGCTTGAAAACCTCCTGAATGTCCAGTTGGTTGATCTCCTGCGTTTCGTGATGATTCAGTATGTACATCAGCACATCTGCCTGAATCGCGGTCAGGTCAAGCTCGCTCATATGGCGGTTTTTCTGCTTGATCAGCGCGTTATTCAGCCGGAAAACATGAACGATCAGCCGGTTCACCTTTCGTTCCTCTGCCATCTGACACCTCCGAAATAGATAGGTTGCTTACCTATCTATCAGAATAACCCAAATATTCCCGTGCGTCAAGGCTTTTCACCGAAAAAGTTCGCAGAACAGCCAGACGCAGCCGGTCAGCGCGGCTCCGGCAGCGGCCCAGAGCAGACAGCGCAGTCTGCTTCTGCCGGTGCTGCGGGTGGTCACGCAGCCTGCGGCAATATTCTTTGCCTGTTCCAGCAGTTCCTCCGGACTGTCCGGGCGGGTGTTGTCCCGCAGGATAAAAATAGCCTTTTCAAACAGGGTCTTGTCCTCCGGATCCACCAGAATGATCTGCCTTGTAACCCCTCTTACCATGCTGTGGCCTCCCTTATGCCCTTTTCCAGCAGTCTGCCCGTTTTTCCCGGCGGCTATACAGTCCCGGCGCGCCTGTGCAGATTCAGCGTCAACACCGTCATATCGTCCTCCCAGCCGCCCCGGGCCGCCGCTTCGGTCAGGATATCCCCGGCCAGCTTCTGCAGGCTTTCTTCGTGATCCCGCAGCCGCTGTTCCACGGATTCTGCGTGAGCCGCGCCGTCGGAAAGGATCACCGCCGTACTGCCGTCCTCCAGCTGCAGATGCACACAGTCCGGCGCTGCGTCCTCTGTTCCGGCGGCGGGAGACGCGCCCCGCAGCACCCGAACCTGCCCGCCGGTACGCACATAGGAGGGCGCGGCACCGTATTTCACCAGCACCGTTTCCCCGGTAAACAGATTGACGCTCATCAGATCCACGCTCAGGCTGCTAAGCCGCTTCTCACCCCGAAGCAGCAGCGCGGTATTCAGGATCCGCATGGCGCTTTCCGGCCGTGCGCCTGCACGGAGCAGCTTTTCCGCCAGTTCGGAGGCCATCCGACTGTCCGCCTCCGCCTCACTGCCGCTGCCCATGCCGTCTGCCACCACCAGATACAGAATGCCCTCCGCGGTTTTGAAGGAACGGGCCGCATCGCCGGAAGGCGCTCTTCCGCCCCGGCAGGAGGAGGCCACGCCCACCTCCGCCTCCAGCGGTTCCTGCTCCATCAGCTGCAGCGGATGCTCCAGCGGCGCAGGACAGCAGAGCTGTGTGCCCGCTTCCCGGCTCAGGTTCTCCAACCAGTTTGCCGCCGCAGTCAGCTTCTGCACGCCGCTGCCGTCCAGCTCCAGATGGAGCCGCCCGTTTCCGTCCCGGAAGGCGCTGACCAGCACCCCCGGAACCCGATCCCGGAGCTGCCGCCGGAGCTTCCCCGCCAGTCGCCGTTCTTCCCCGGCACCGCCCCGTTGTTCCCCGTTCAGATCCCGAAGAATGGCCGCAAAATCCGCATATTGCCGATACAGCAGCTCCCGGTCGGTACGCAGACGGCTCCGCAGCTGGCGGCTCCGCAGCAGCGCCTTGACCTCCAGACTGACCGATGCACTGTAGCCCCGGATATTCCGGCATTCCGTGCGAAACCACTCGGGAAAGTCCTCCGGTCTTGCCCCGCCCCGCTTGAAGATCGGCACGGAGGCGGCCTGCATGGCACTGCGGGTGCTCTCGTAGGCTTTGCCCCAGCATTCCTCCCGCCGCTCGCAGCTGCGGCACACCTGCTCCGCTGCCACATCGAACACGGAAAAGGTGTCCTCCTGATTCCGCGTCAGCTCCGGTGTGGCTTCCAGCAGGCCGGTGATGGATTCAAAGGCGGCAGCGGCAAGGCCGGTGCGGCCCCGCAGATAGCGGACAAAGCCGCTGCTTTCCGCTCCGTCTGCCGAGGGACGCAGATTCTCGAAGAACCGCTCCCCCGGCAGCTGAAACAGCACCGAGGCAATGAACATCTCATACAGCAGTCCGGTACGCAGCGCCGATTCCGCCGCCCAGAAGCCTACCGCAGCGCCGCCCAGCACCGCACCCAGCGCCAGTGGAAACCGTCCCCGATGGGCATAGACTCCGCCCAGCGCACCCGCGCAGCCCAGCACCAGCGTACAGGGTCCGGGCGCTGCGGCAGAAGCGTCCAGCGCCATACCCAGCAGCAGTCCGGTCACACCACCCAGCGGCGCATAGCCCAGCCATGCGGCGGTCAGTACACCAAAGGCCGCCAGACAGCGGCCCACCGAGATGACCCCTGCAATACAGATATCGCTGAGGGCCATGCACAGAGACATACTCAGCGCCAGCAGTCCCAGCGTTTTTTTCTCCTGCGTACTGCCCTGCTCTGCAGCCATGTACAGGACGCAGGAGCCTGCGGACAGCAGCACCTCCGCCGCATAGGCTATCTGCGTAAAGCCTTCTCCCGCTCCGTAAATCAGATACACCGCACCGATCAGACCGGTCATACACAGCGCACACAGGGGCGGAAATGCAGATTTTCGGGTAAAAGCCGCCTTACTCAGCAGGAATGACGCCGCATAGATCAGCAGCACCGATGCGGATGGCCGCAGCGCCTCGATCAAACCCATTCCGCTGACCGAACCCAGCATCACCCCCACGGATGCAAGTGCGCCTTCCATCCCCCCGCCCTGTGCGGCGGCATAGCCGCAGCCCAGCGGACTGCAGCAGCCAAACAGGCGAAGTCTGCCCAACAGAAAGCCCAGCGCTGTTCTGGAGATCAGACGCAGAATCCTTCTTGTTCGAATACTCAGTCTGCGAATTGCTTTTGCCGTCCGGGGAAACAGCCTGTCCGAACGGCGGGTCAGAATCATTGGTTTCAACATGAATCGCCTCCTGCACCCATCATAGGCGCAGGAGGCTTCAAAACCTGTCGGCTTCTGTCGGCAGTCCGTTTTTTTCTGTTTCGGTATGAAAAGCTCAGTTGTTTTCTGCGCAGGCCTGTTTCAGAATCTCCAGCGCCTCCAGCAGCGTTTCCTCCGGGATATTCAGCGCCGGGAGCAGACGCACCCGATCCTTGGCGGTCAGGCAAAGCACACCCTTTTCCATGCAGGCAAGCACCACATTCTTGGCTGGTTTTGCTGTTTTGATGCCCACCATCATGCCCAGACCGGTGATCTGCTCCACTCCGGGGGCGCCGGTCAGCGTATCCCGGATCAGCTGTCCTTTCCGCTGCACCTCCGAAAGAAATGCATCGTCCAGCCGTTCCAGCACGGAGACGGCGCCGGCGCAGCACACCGGGTTTCCGCCGTAGGTGGAACCATGGTCGCCGGGGGTCAGCACATCCTGCACCCGCTGTCCCAGCAGGCAGGCACCGATGGGAAGTCCGCCGCCCAGTCCCTTGGCTGTGGACACGATGTCCGGCTGAATGCCGTACTGCATATAGGCGTACAGGGTGCCGGTGCGTCCGTTGCCGGTCTGCACCTCGTCCACGATCAGCGGGATATCCAGTTCCCGGGCCAACGCTTCCGCACTCTGCAGAAATTCCTTTGTCATGGGAATCACGCCGCCCTCACCCTGAATGCACTCCACCATGATGGCGGCGGTGGGCTGCTGCAGTACCTTCGCCCGCAGATCCTCCGGGTCATTGGCTTTGGCGTGGACAAAACCGGGGGTCAGCGGCTGATACAGTTCATGATAATGCTCCTGTCCGGTGGCGGCAAGGGTGGTCAGCGTCCGCCCGTGGAAGCTGTTTTCCAGCGTCACGATGGCGGAATACGCCGCGCCCTTTTTTTCAGCGGCGTACTTTCTGGCGACCTTGATGGCACACTCGTTGGCCTCCGCGCCGGAATTGCCGAAGAACACCTTCTTCATGCCGGTCTTTTCGCAAAGGAGCTGTGCCAGTCTGGCACAAGGCTCCGTGTAATACAGATTAGAGGTATGCTGCAGCCGGTTCAGCTGATCGACTACCGACTGTTTCCACACCGGATCCCCGGTACCGAAGGCGGTGACGCCGATACCGCTGCCCAGATCAATGTAATGCTTTCCGTCCGCACCCAGAAAGACGGAGCCTTCTCCGGACACCAGTTCTACCGGAAAGCGGGCATAGGTATGTGCCACATAGGTATCATCCAGCTTCATCCATTCATGCATCTTCCCGTTCCTCCAGAATCATCGTTCCTGCGCCCTCATCGGTCAGCAGCTCCATCAGAATGGAATGGGGCACCCGTCCGTCCATGATGATGACCTTTTTCACGCCCTGATGAATGGCCTGTATGCAGCACTCCACCTTGGGGATCATTCCGCCGGAGATCACCTGCTCCTGTTGAAGCTGCTTTGCCTCCGAAACGGTCAGCTTGGGAATCAGGGTCTTCGGGTCGTGGGAATCCCGCAGGATGCCCGCCACATCGGTCATGAGAATCAGGCGCTCCGCCTGCAGCGCACCGGCGATCCACGCAGCTGCCGTGTCCCCGTTGATGTTATAGGCATTTCCCGCGTCATCACAGCCAACGGTGGAGATCACCGGGATGTAGCCTTTTTCCAGCAGATCCAGAACCGGCTGGATGTTGATCTTCGTAATGCTGCCTACGAAACCCAGCTTTTCGCTTTTCTGCTTCACTTCGATCAGTCTGCCGTCCATACCGGACAGACCGATGGCGCAGCCGCCTGCGGTTTCCAGCATGGAGACCAGCGTCTTATTCACCTTGCCTGCCAGAACCATCTGTACGATATCCACAGTCTCCCGGTCCGTGACCCGCAGACCGTCCACAAACTCCGGCTGCTTGCCCAGCTTTTCCATCAGCTCATTGATCTCCGGGCCGCCGCCGTGTACCAGAACCACACGAACGCCCACCAGCCAGAGCAGCACAATATCCTTCATCACCTGCTCCTTCAGCTGCGGATTGATCATGGCATTGCCGCCGTATTTCACCACGACCACTCTGCCCCGATAGCGGCAGATATAGGGCAGCGCCTCTGTCAGCACCTCTGCCCGTTTCGCATTGGAAAATCCATTCTGTTCCGTCATGTCCGATAATCTCCGTTGATCCGAATGTATTCATAAGTGATGTCGCAGCCCCAACAGGTGCATTCCGCGCTGCCCTCGGAGAGGGAAATCCGGATCTCCACCTCCGGCTCCGTGAGAATGCGTTTGGCCAGCTCCTCATCAAAAACCAATCCCCGGCCCTTTTCGCAGACCGGGATGCTGCCCGCCGCGCTGGCAAAGGCGATGTCCACACCGTCCGGATCAAAGCTCTCGCCGGAATAACCCATGGCGCACAGCACTCTGCCCCAGTTAGCGTCCGCGCCGAAGATGGCGGCCTTGGTCAGCGTGGAGGAGATCACGGATTTACCAAGCGTTTCCGCGCTTTCCACGGACTTTGCGCCGCTGACGATGCAGGTGATGAGATGCTTCGCGCCCTCTCCATCCGCCGCCATGGCCCGGGCCAGCCGCACAGACAACGCTTTCAGCGCCTCCGCAAAGGCGGTATAATCCCCGTTTTTCTCCGTAATGCAGGCATTCCCCGCCATGCCATTGGCCAGAATGCAGCAGGTATCATTGGTGGAGGTGTCTCCGTCCACGCTGATCCGGTTGAAGCTGACGGTGACGGTTTCCAGCAGCGCCTCCCGCAGCATGGCTGCTGAAATGGCACAGTCCGTGGTCAGGAAGCAGAGCATGGTACCCATATTGGGGTGGATCATGCCGGAACCCTTGGCGATGCCGCCCAGATGCACGGTTTTGCCGCCGATCACCGTTTCCAGAGCCAGCTCCTTCTTCACGGTGTCCGTGGTCATGATGGCGTTTGCCGCCGCATCGCTGCCCGAAGCCGTATGGGAAAGCCCCGCCGCCAGTGCGGGCACACCTGTCTCGATCACCGATGCAGGCAGCTCCTGCCCGATCACGCCGGTGGAGGCAATCAGCACATCCTCCGGACTGCACCCCAGCTGGGCTGCCACGGACTGACAGACCCGCAGAGCGTTGGCTTCGCCGTTCGCCGCGCAGGCATTGGCATTGCCGCTGTTGATCACAACCGCCCGTGCCTGTCCGTTTTTCAGATGCTCCCGATCAATCAGGATATGTGCCGCCTTGACTGCGTTCTTCGTATATACTGCGGCAGCGGAACAGGGAACCTGTGCCGCAATCAGCGCCACATCCTTTTTTTCCGCATTGCGGCTCTTTACGCCCACATGGATGCCGTTTGCCTGAAAACCTTCTGCGGCGCAGACGCCGCCATCTATCCATTTCATATGCCGATCCGGAGCCGTCCGAAGCAGCTCCGCTCCTTTCTTAAATAACCAGTCCGGTCTCGGGACTGAGACCCATGATGAGATTCATATTTTCCACTGCGGCACCGGATGCGCCCTTGCCCAGATTATCGAACAGGGCCGTCACGGTAAATCGCTCCGGATTGCCGGATACAATGATATCCAGACTGTCGGTGCCCGCCTTCCGATTGCCGTAAATCTTTCCAAGCTCCCCGGCTTCCGCCTCCGTCAGCACATGGATCAGCGGCTGACCGGCATAGAAATCACCGTAAACCTGCCGCAGCTGCTCCATGTCCATGTTCCCCGCAAGCTGTGCGCCGAACAGGGGAACCGTGGTGGCCATGCCCTTCAGATACGGCTCCACAATGGGGCAGAAGATTGGGGCACTGTCCAGGCCGCAGATTTTCTGCATTTCCGGCAGATGCTTGTGCTTCTGGTTCAGGCCATAGATGCCGCCGCTGGCCAGCGTCTCCGGCCGGTTCGGTGCTTCATAGTCGCCGATCATCTGCTTTCCGCCGCCGGAATAGCCGGTGAGGGAAAAACAGCTGAGCAGACAGTCCTTCGAAAGAACCCCTGCATGAACCAGCGGGTAAACCAGACTGATAAACCCAGTGGCATGACAGCCCGGATTGGCAATGCGCTTCGCTCCCTTCACCGCAGCCTGCCCGGTGATCTCCGGGAAACCGTACACCCAGTCCGGTGAGACGCGGTGCGCAGTGGACGTGTCGATGATGCAGGTCTCCGGATTGTCTGTCAGTGCCGCTGCCTCCACCGCTGCCGCATCCGGCAGACAGAGGAACGCGATATCCGCACGGTTCAGATATTCCCTTCTGGCTTCCGGGTCCTTTCGCTGCTCCTCCGGCAGGTTCAGCAGCGTGATATCCTCTCTCTGCTCCAGTCGGCTGCGAAGCTGCAGCCCGGTGGTGCCCGCGCTTCCGTCTATAAACACATGCTTCATGCTTCTACCTCGATATCCTGTTATCCTATGCGGTTTTGGAGTATTATACACAGAGCCGCGGCCTTTGTCAATATTTATTCTCAGTATTCGTATTTTTATCCGATTCTATCCGGGGGATCTCCGTACCCCGCGCTTTTATCGGCAGTCCGGCGCAATATTCCAGAAAATGCTTGATATACCGTGGTTTTTGGCATAAAATACGGTTTGGAATACGGAACCGGGAGGGAATAACATGCCATCTGTTACCCGCATCCAATATACACTACCGAACCTCAGTTGTCTGGATCAGCTGCTGACCGATGACCTGATCCTCCGCTATGTGAAGGACGACTATCAGGCGTCCCGCCACAATACCGAATTTTACGATACCGCCGACTGGGCGCTGACCCGGCATGGCTTTTCTCTGGATGTGATCCGGGAACAGGCGCTGCCGGTGGTGCATCTGGCCCGGGGCATCGTGGCCGATCAGTCGCTTCCCGGACTTTTTCACGGAGAAGAATGGGTCGCACCCTTTACGGAGCTTGCCCAGGTACCTGCCGCGCTGCTGGACAGGGGCGCACCGGCTTCCTTCGGAGAGCTGATCCGGCCGGAGCAGCTGGAATACAAATTTGCCATTCAGCACAGCAGCAAATCCACCACCCTGTATCTGCCGGATCGGACCCGCATCGAAATGTCCTTCGACAGCGGCGTGCTGGTGGTGGACACGCAGCACAAGCCCACCTTTGAGCTGAGCATGAACCTGCTGTTCGGCGAAGAAAAACTGCTGATCAACTACTGTCAGCAGCTCTGCGAGCGGTTCTCTCTGCCGCCGGTGGAGCTGAGCCGGGAGCAGCGGGCGCTGATGCTGCTGCGGGGAGGCTGACATGGTGCTGGAAAAGCGGTTCTATATCCGCGGGATGCACTGTGCCGCCTGCAGCGCCGGTTCGGAGAAGATCATGCGCCGACTGAAGGGCGTGGAAAGCGCCGAGGTAAATCTGGCTGCAGAACTGGCGGAGGTTCGGTATGACCCGGAGCTGGTGAAGCTGTCGGAGATTCGAGCCGCCGTGCTGAAGCTGGGCTTCACTACAGAGGATTACGAAGACCGGACCGCTGCCATCGCAGATGAAACCCGCCGGGAACGGGAACGGCTGCAGAAGCGGCGACGGCTGCTGGCCGCTGTCATCGGCAGCGCACTTCTGATGACAGTAGCCATGGGACACATGATTTCCCTGCCGCTGCCCCGCTTTCTTTCCATGGAGGATTCTCCGCTGGGAAATGCCCTTGCCCAGCTTGTGCTGACCCTGTGCGTCATGGCCGCAGGACGGGACTTCTATATCAGCGGCTTCAAGGGTCTTGTCAGCCGCATTCCCAGCATGGACACGCTGGTGGGACTGGGCACCGGCTCTGCCTTTCTCTACAGCCTTTACGGACTTGTACGGATCGCCATGGGGCAGACCGGGTTTGTCCATGCGCTGTTTTTTGACTCTGCCGCCATGGTGGTCACACTGGTCATGGTGGGCAAATATCTGGAATCCGGCAGCAAGGAGCGCACCGGAGAGGCTGTCCGCAGGCTGATGAAGCTGGCACCCGATTCCGCCATGGTGGAAAAGGACGGCAGACAGATCACGGTGGAAACCGGGGAGCTGATGACCGGCGATCTGGTGGTGGTGCTGCCCGGCGCACATTTTCCCTGCGATGGGGTGGTGGAATCCGGCTTCTCCACGGCAGACAATGCCATGCTCACCGGTGAAAGTCTGCCGGTGACGCTGGAGCCGGGCAGCAAAGTCACCGGCGGTGCCATCAATGGCGAGGGTACCGTGAAGTTCCGCGCCACGCAGGTGGGCGGCGATACGGCGCTGAGCCAGATCATCCGGCTGGTGGAGGACGCGCAGGGTCACAAAGCGCCCATTGCCCGCATGGCAGACCGGGTCTCAGCCGTGTTTGTGCCGGTGGTGCTGGCCATTGCCTTTGTCTCTGCCGGAATCTGGCTGTTTTGCGGAAAAGATCTGAGCTTTGTGCTGAACACCTTTGTTTCCGTGCTGGTCATTGCCTGTCCCTGCTCCCTGGGACTGGCCACGCCTACCGCCATTCTGGTGGGAACCGGAAGGGGCGCGGAAATGGGCATTCTGTTCAAAAGCGGCGAAGCGCTGCAGGCCATGCAGGGCATCCGCCATGTGGTGCTGGATAAGACCGGCACGCTGACCGAGGGGAAACCCATGCTGACCCACATCACCCCCTGCGGCAGTCTGGATGAGAATACGCTGCTGACCATGGCGGCTTCGCTGGAACAGAGCAGCGAGCATCCGGTGGCCCGCGCCATCGTACAGGAGGCAAAGAAGCGGGAGCTTCAGATTCCCGCGCTGGATGGGGTCACGGCCGTTCCCGGTTACGGGGTCACAGCTCAGGTGAAGGGCAGGCAGATTTCCATCGGCTCCGCTGCCATGATGGAGAAGCTGGGCGTCAGCACAGAGCCTGTGATTCATGAGGCGGAGGCGCTTTCCCGCCGGGGCGCCATGCTGATGTACTGCTGCGCCGAAACCCGGCTGCTGGGTTTGTTCGCCGCCTCCGACATGCTGAAACCGGAAAGCCGGGATGCGGTTCGCCGCCTGCAGGAGCTGGGTGTGAAAGTTACCATGCTCACCGGCGACAACGAAGCCGCCGCTGCCGTCACAGCCCGCGCCGCCGGGGTGGACGATTTTGTGGCCGGTGTGCTGCCAGCCGGAAAAAGCCAAGCCGTCACAAAGCTGCAGACGGCAGGTACCCGCACCGCCATGGTGGGCGATGGCATCAACGATGCCCCGGCCCTTGCCGCTGCGGATGTGGGCATTGCCATCGGTACCGGAACGGATGTGGCAATTGCCTCCGCCGACGTGGTTCTGATGGGCGGCGCGCTGACCGGGGTTGCGGACGCGCTGCGGCTCAGCCGCGGGGTGATGAAGAACATCCGTCAGAATCTGTTCTGGGCGTTGTTCTATAACTGTATCGGGATCCCCTTTGCCGCCGGTCTGTTTTATGCCTTCGGCGGCCCCCGCCTGAATCCCATGATCGCCGGAGCCTGCATGGCCTGCAGCTCCGTCTGCGTGGTATCCAATGCGTTACGACTGAAAAAGTTCCATTAAATATACCCTATTCTGATCTAAGGAGATTACAGAAAACCATGAAGCGCATCGCAACAATTCAGGACATTTCCTGCCTGGGCAAGTGCTCTCTTACCGTCGCTCTGCCCATCATCTCCGCCATGGGCGTGGAATGCTGCGTGGTACCCACTGCGGTTCTTTCCACCCACACCATGTTCACCGGCTACACCTTCCGGGATCTGACCGATGATATGCCGGATATCGCCGCTCACTGGGTCAAAGAGGGCTTCCGCTTTGACGCACTTTACACCGGCTATCTGGGTTCCGAGCGTCAGCTCAGCATTGTGAAGGATTACTTCGACGCATTCGGCAAGGACGCGGTAAAGGTAGTCGATCCGGTCATGGCGGACAACGGCAAGCTCTATGCCGGATTCACCCCGGAATTTGCCCTGAACATGGCAAAGCTCTGCGGCAGCGCGGATATCATCATGCCCAACCTGACCGAAGCTGCCTATATGCTGTCCCGTCCCTATGTGGGCAGCGGCTATGACGAAGCCTATATCAAAGAGCTTTTGAAGCGTCTGGCCGATCTGGGTGCCGGAACCGCCATGCTTACCGGCGTCAGCTTCTCCGAAAAGGAAATCGGCATCATGAGCTACTGTGCCGGGACGGACACCTTTGAGAGCTACTTCCACCACAAGGTCAATGCCAGCTATCACGGCACCGGCGATATCTTCGCCAGCGTGGTCACCGGTGGTCTGATGCGGGGACTGACCCTGCAGGAAAGCTACTGTCTGGCCGCGGACTACACTGCCGACTGCATTCGCCGCACCTCGGACGATCCGGACGGCATCCGCTACGGCGTTTACTTCGAAGCGGAGATTCCCAATCTGCTCAAGCGTCTGGAGAAGTAAGGCAGATTCGCCTCTCAGCATGAATTGCACAAAACACCGGGAGAAATCCGAAAATGGTTTCTCCCGGTGTTTCCGTATCGTCAGTTCATCAAGCGCTTCTCACTGTTCCGCGCTTCCCAGCTTTTCCAGCGTCTCCCCGGTGACCCGGTAGGTAGTCCACTCGTCCATGGGAACCGCGCCCAGAGAACGATAAAAGTCGATGCTGGGTTTATTCCAGTCCAGGCAGTTCCATTCCAGTCTGCCGCAGCCACGCTCCAGCGCGATCGCCGCCAGCTTCTGCAGCAGTGCCTTGCCAAAGCCCTGTCCCCGGTATTCCGGCAGCACAAACAGATCCTCCAGAAACAGACCTGCGCGGCCAAGGAAGGTGGAGAAATTGTGGAAGAACAGGGCAAAGCCCACCGGCTTCCCCGCCGACTGCACAAAGATGACCTCCGCCTTTTTCCGTTCGAAGATCCATTCCCGCAGCAGCGCCTCCGTGGCGATCACCTGATCCTCCATATGCTCATAGATTGCCAGTTCCCGGATGAAATGCAGGATCTGAGGGATATCCTCCTCCGTGGCAAAGCGAATGTCTTTCATGTTTCTTCCTCCCTGTTCATCAGTTCCCGTACCTGCTCCGTATCCTTCCCGATCTGCGCTTTCAGTGCATCCGTGTCCGCGAACTGCCGTTCCGGACGCAGGAACTCCAGAAACTCCAGATGCACCCGCTTTCCGTAAAGATTGCCGGAATAGTCCAGAATGTAGCTCTCTACGGAAACCTGTCCGCTGTCGGACACCGTGGGACGCACGCCCACGTTGGTCACCGCCCAGCGGTCTGCCGTTTCGCCCTCCAGCCGGAGCCTTGCCGCATAAACACCGTGTGCCGGAACCAGCACGCCCTCCGCAAAGCGCATATTGATGGTGGGCGCACCCAGCTTGCGCCCCAGTCGATAGCCGGTACGCACGGAATCCGTCAGCACATGGGGATGACCCAGCAGACGATTGGCAGCTTTCAGCTGTCCCTCCTGCAGCAGGGTGCGGATGCGGGTGGAACTGACCGTCTCCCCGTCCGCTTCCACCTTGGGGATCACATCGCAGCCCATACCCAGCGCGGCGCACTTCTCCCGCAGCCGGTTCGGATTGCCCTGCCCCCGGTAGCCAAAGGAAAAGTCATGACCGCAGACCAGATGCACCGCAGAAAACTCCGTCTGCACCCATTCCACGAAGCGATCCCACGGCATTTCCATCAGCGACCGGTCAAAACGGAGAGAGATGATCTCCTCCACGCCGAACAGCCGCCGCACCAACTCCGCCCGATCCTCCGGGGAGGTGATCAGCGGTACCGGATTGCCCAGCACCAGCGTATCCGGGTGCACATCAAAGGTCAGCACCGCCGGAATCGCACCCAGTTTCTTCGCCTGCTCCACTGTTTTCCGGATCAGCGCGGCATGTCCCAGATGCACGCCGTCAAAAAATCCCAGTGCCAGCACTCTTTTCTCTGTCATTCCTCAATCTACCTCGAAAAAGCTTTTTATCGTGGTAAGCGTACCGCCGGAGGCCTGCACCAGCGCCAGAAATGCGCCGTCCTCGTTATACAGGCGGTATTTCCCATCTGCCGCAGCCATGTCCAGAGGATTTCCGTTGCGGCAGCGGCGTTCTGCTTCTCCGGACACGGTCAGCGCCGGGTAAGCGCGGAAGATGCTGTCCACCGGGCGCAGATACCGTTCCCCGCCGTCCTCCAGCAGGGCACTCAGCGGAATCGCCTCATTGACCGGATAGGCACCGGCGCGGGTGCGGCGCAGATAGCTCATGGCACCGCCGCAGCCCAGCTTTTCGCCCAGATCGCTGCACACCGTCCGCACATAGGTGCCCTTGGAGCAGACCAGCCGGAAGCGGAAATCTCCGTTCTCCCGATACCCCAGCGGCTCCAGCTCAAACAGGTGGATGCTGCGGGGCTGCCGCTCCACCTCTTTCCCCTTCCGGGCAAGCTCATAGAGCTTCTTTCCGCCGATCTTGATGGCGGAATACATGGGCGGCAGCTGCTGGCAGGGTCCCTGAAAGGAGGCCAGCACGGCGGCGATCTCCGCTTCCGCAGGATGGGCCTCCCTCTGCGTCAGCACATTGCCGGTGGTATCCTGTGTATCCGTAGTCAGACCGAAGCGCACTTCGGCAACATATTCCTTATCCGCGTTTTCCAGAAACTCCACCGCACGGGTGGCACGCCCCAGAAACACCGGCAGCACGCCTGTGGCCATTGGGTCCAGCGTGCCGCCGTGTCCGATGCGTTTTTCATGGAAGCGTCCCCGCAGCTTGGCCACTACATCGTGGCTGGTCCAGTCCGCAGGCTTGTCCACCACCACAATTCCGGTCATACCGGCGCCTCGTGCCAGTGGCGGCACACCGCTTCCTTCAGGCGGGTTTTTGCCGATTCCAGACTGCCCTCAATCAGGCAGCCGGAGGCCATGCCGTGGCCGCCGCCGCCGAACTCGGCGCAGATGGCGTTGGCATTGCCGTACTGCCCGGTGCGGACAGATACCTTCCACTTACCATCCTTGGTTTCCCGCATGGTGATGCTGGTTTCCACACCCTCCACCTGTCCGGAAACGGAGGCAATATCGTCCAGATCCACCTCGGTGGCTCCGCTCTCCGCCATCATGTTCAGCGTCACAGTGCCGATACAGGCCTCCCCGTTCTGGAAAAACTCCAGACCCGCGATGATGCGGCTTTCCAACTGCAGACGGCTGCGGCGCTTCTTCATGAACAGGGTACGGTTCAGATCATTGGGCGCTCCGGCTTCCAGCAGCAGCGCTCCAACCCGCAGAGTCTCCGGATTGGTGTTCTTATACCGGAAGCAGCCAGTGTCCGTGGTGACGGCAATATACAGCAGGGTGGCGGTTTCCCGATCCACGCTGCCGGACAGCTCCATCAGTACCCGATAGATGATCTCGCCGCAGGCGGCACAGGCCGGACGCAGCAGGGTTTCCTTTGCGTAGCCGCTGTTGGAGGGATGGTGGTCGATGGACAGATCCGTCTTTCCCTTCAAATCCGCGGCATTTACCTGAATGATGCCCTCTTCCGCCAGATCTACACTGACAAGATAGCGGAAAGCATACCCTTCCGGCGCCTCATAGGGCGCAGCCAGCGGTGCATAGCGCTCATTGGCCTCGGGATTTTTCAGCACATACGCGGTTTTTCCGGCGTGACGCAGACCGCGGCAAAGTGCGGCAGCGCAGCCGATGGCGTCCCCGTCCGGGCGGCAGTGGGTGATGATCAGAAAGTCATCCCGCTGCCGCAGCCATGCGGCGCATTCACTCTGCGTCATCCGGTCTGCCCTCCATCCGCTTCCGGTCATCCTCCGCGATGCGGTTGATCAGTCCGCTCAGCTCCGCGCCCCGTTCAATGGAGCGGTCATGCTCGAAGATCAGCTCCGGGGTATAGCGCAGAGTCAGCGCGCTGCCCAGCTCCCGGCGGAGCCACGGCGCGGCGGATTTCAGACCCTTCCGCAGTTCCTTCTCATCCACCTGCCCCAGAATGCTCAGGTAAACCTTGGCATAGCGCAGGTCGCCGGTGGTCTCCACGCCGGTGACGGTCACAAGGCCCTGCTGCACCCGGGGATCCTTCACCCGGCGGATCAGGCTGCTCAGCTCCCGCTGGATGTCTTCATTGATACGATTTAAGCGATTTGTTGCCATTTTTGAATCCCCCTTGGGGTTTATTTCGCGCCGCCGTAGCGCCGGTCACGATGGTTCAGTGCTTCGATGGCACGGTCAATGTCCTCCGGCTGAAAATCCGGCCAGAGGGTATCGGTAAACACGTATTCCGAATATGCGGACTGCCACAGCAGGAAGTTGGAGGTACGCTGCTCCCCGCCGGTGCGGATGATCAGCTCCGGATCCGGGATCCCCGCCGAATCCAGATAGGTGGAAAACAGAGCCTCATCCAGAGAGGCAGCCTTTCCGGCGGCATAGTCCTCCGCGTACTTCCGGGCAGCGCGGACGATCTCGTCCCGTCCGCCGTAGTTGAAGCACACATTTGCCTGCATCCCGTCCACCGTTTTTGCTGTTTCCAGTGCGCGGCGGCTGAGCGCCTGCAGCTCCGGCGTCAATCTGGTGATGTCCCCCATCACATAGAGCTTCACATGCTCCTGCGCCATGGTCTCAATGGCTTCGATCAGGTATTTTTTCAGCAGCAGCATCAGTGCGCTGACCTCGTCCTGCGAGCGCTTCCAGTTCTCCGTAGAGAAGGCATAGACGGTGAAGTGCTTTACGCCGATATCCCGGCAGTAGCGGGTGATGCGGCGGAAGGTCTCCGCACCGGCGGCGTGACCCGCCTTCCGGGGCAGACCCTGACGGGTGGCCCAGCGGCCGTTCCCGTCCATAATAATTGCAATGTGCTGAGGCACAGCACGGCGGCCCGCCGCATCTGCGCTCGGGCCGCTGATATTTTTCATCGCCATCAGATTTCGGACAGTTCCTTTTCCTTCTTGGCAAGCTGCTTATCGATCTCGGCAATATAATCGTCCGTCAGCTTCTGGATATCCTTTTCTGCATTTTTCTGGTCATCCTCGGTGATCTCGGACTTCTTCTGCTGCTTCTTGAAGGTGTCCATGGCCTCGCGGCGGATGTTGCGGACGGCAGTCTTGGAGTCCTCGGCATACTTGCGAACCTGCTTCACCAGATCCTTACGGCGTTCCTCCGTCAGCTGGGGGAAGGCAAGGCGGATCACGCGGCCGTCATTCTGGGGATTGATGCCCAGATCGGAGGTCTGAATGGCCTTTTCAATGACCTTCAGCATCTTGGAATCCCAAGGCTGGATGGTCAGCGTCCGTGCATCGGGAGAGGCAATGCTGGCAACCTGATTTACCGGCGTAGGCTGACCATAGCAGTCCACCCGGATCTGATCCAGCACGGCAGCATTGGCACGGCCTGCGCGGACGGCGGCAAAGTTCGTCTGCATCACATCAATGGTCTTTTTCATTCTGTCAGTAAAGACGGCATAATCACTCTTGTTCATCTGTATGTCCTCCTTATTTTATTCGTGTACAATGGTGCCTATGGGTTCACCTGCGGCGGCCCGTGCGATATTCTCCGGGTCACGCAGACCAAATACGTGCAGAGGAAGATGGTTTTCCATGGCAAGCTGGGTGGCGGCGGTATCCATCGCCTTCAGATCCCGGCGCAGCACCTCACTGTAGGAGATTTCGCTGAAACGCTCCGCGTCCTTCACCAGCTTGGGGTCGGCGGAATACAGCGCGTCCACATTCTTGCCCAGCAGCAGCACATCCGCCCGAATATCCAGTGCGCGGAGAACTGCCGCCGTATCGGTGGTGAAATAGGGTTCTCCGCTGCCTGCCGCGAAGATCACGGCACGACCGGCGCGCATATGCCGCAGTGCCGCATCCGGATTGAAGGGTTCTGCGACCCGCTCCACATCAAAGGAGGTCTGAATGACGGCTTCCGCGCCCAGCTTCTCCAGTGTATCCATCAGCGCCACGCTGTTCATCACGGTAGCCAGCATTCCCATATAGTCGGCGTGGGTGCGAACCATCCGGTCGCCGCCATCCTTGGCACCGCGCCAGTAGTTGCCGCCGCCGACCACGATGCCCACCTGAATGCCGCTGTCCAGACACTGCTTGACGCCCCGGCAGACCTTCTCGGTAAAATCAAAGTCAATGCCCCGACCCGCTTCTCCGGCCAGAGCTTCCCCGCTCATCTTGAGCAGGATGCGTTTATAGTTCATGTTTCTCTCCTGAAAAGCCCCGAAAACAGGGACTGTATATTCGATATCGGGTATTTTACACTATTTCTGCGGATATGAAAAGGGGGAAAATGGGATTCTCCCGAAAAAAGACGCAGAAATTCAAAAACGGGAACACCTTGCGGTGTTCCCGTTCAGAATCATTTCTTACTTCACCATGCTGGCGACTTCGGCTGCGAAATCGTCGGCCTTCTTCTCGATGCCTTCGCCGGTGAGGAAGCGGGTGTAGCCCTTGATGACGATGGTGCCGCCCACAGCCTTGGCAACCTCGGCAACATGCTTCTCGCAGGTGATCTTGTCGCCCTTGACGAAGTCCTGCTGCAGCAGGCAGTTCTCGCTGTAGTACTTGCCAATGCGGCCCAGAACCATCTTCTCGATGATAGCGTCGGGCTTGCCGGCATTCTTCTCATCCTGCTTGGCCTGCACGAAGAGGATTTCCTTTTCCTTCTCGATGGTGGCCTGATCCACATCTTCCTTGTCGCGGAAGAGGGGGTTCATAGCGGCGACCTGCATGGCCAGATCCTTGCCCAGCTCGATGACCTGAGCATTGTTCTCCAGACCGGCAGAGACTTCCATGTTCATCAGAACACCGATCTTGCCGCCCATGTGGATATAGGAAACGGTGGTGCCGGTGGCGTAACGGGCAAAGCGGCGAACCTGCATGTTCTCGCGGATGGTGGCTACCTTCTCCTTGCGGACATCTTCCACGGTCTTGCCGGGAACCAGTTCCATCGCCATGAAGCTGTCCAGATCGGCGGGAGCCTTGTCGGCAACCAGCTTGGCCAGATCGGCAGCGAAAGCGCGGAACTCTTCGTTGTTGGCGGCGAAGTCGGTCTCGATGTTGACTTCCACCAGACCGGCGGCAGCGCCGTTCTCGGAAACATAAGCGGCGCAGATGCCTTCGGCGGCAACACGGCCGGCCTTCTTGGCAGCGGTGGCGAGGCCCTTCTCGCGCAGCCATTCAACGGCCTTATCCATATCGCCGTCGGTAGCACCCAGAGCCTTCTTGCACTCCATCATGCCGCAATCGGTCATTTCGCGGAGCTTCTTTACATCAGCAGCGGAAAAAGCCATGTTCTTATTCCTCCTCTTTCACTTCGGCGACAGCCTCGGTCTCAGCCTCGGCGTCGGTGCCCTGACGGCCTTCCTGCACGGCGTTGGCCATGGTGGCGCTGATCAGACGGATGGCACGGATGGCGTCGTCGTTGCCGGGGATGGCGTAATCCACTTCGTCGGGATCGCAGTTGGTGTCCACGATGGCAACGATGGGGATGCGGAGCTTGCGGGCCTCAGCAATGGCATTGCGCTCCTTGCGGGGGTCGATGACGAACATGGCGCTGGGAAGGCGCTTCATTTCCTTCACGCCGCCCAGATACTTCTCAAGCTTGGCGATCTCGCCGGTGAGCTTGATGACTTCCTTCTTGGGAAGCATATCAAAGGTACCGTCCTCCTGCATCTTGCGGAGCTGCTGCAGACGGTCGATACGGGTACGCATGGTCTTGAAGTTG
>DCGQ01000055.1:5627-10825 GCA_002314635.1 Clostridiales bacterium UBA1774 | reverse complement strand
AGTTGGTGAGCATACCGCCCAGCCAGCGGGCGTTCACATAGTACATGCCGACGCGCTCGGCTTCTTCCTTCACGGCGTCCTGAGCCTGCTTCTTGGTGCCGACAAACAGGATATTGCCGCCGTTGGCGGCGGTGTCACGCACGAAGTTATAGGCCTCTTCCAGCTTCTTCACGGTCTTCTGCAGATCGATGATATAGATGCCGTTGCGCTCCATGTAGATATAAGGAGCCATCTTGGGGTTCCACCGACGGGTCTGGTGGCCGAAATGTACGCCGGCCTCCAGCAGCTGCTTCATAGATACGACTGCCATTTTAAAATTCCTCCTATTTTGTTTATTACCTCCACGGGGTCAGTCTCCGCGGCCCGGCCTGCCGGGAACAGGGCGGGGACAAGCGTCCGTGTGCGTAATGCCGACATATTATAGCAAGGGGGTCTGGAAAGTGCAAGAGGAAATTTTGGAAAAATTCAGAAAAAGCGTTCTCGTTTTGTCCATGTGCCAAGCAAAAGGAAGCGCCTCACGGCGCTTCCTCGGTCGGTTCATCGTCTTGTTCCTCCGGTTCTTCCGAAGGCTGCTCGTCCGAAGATTCCGTTTCTTCTTCCCCGGTGGGTTCCGGCGTGATATCCGGTTCCGTTTCCGGCGGCTCAGATTCCTGCGGTTCCTCTGCGGGTTCCTCCGGCAGTTCTTCCGTCGGATCTTCGACGGGTTCTTCGATAGGCTCTTCCGCCGGTTCCCCGGCAGGCTCCTCAGCAGGTTCCTCGGTGGGTTCGGGAACATAGGCAGGGCGGCGGTCATTGGCAGCGGGGGTGCTTTCCCGCCTGACCGCATAGCCGGAATTTTCCGGCAGATTCAGTGCCTCCTGCCCCGCCAGCAGCAGCATATTGTAAACGCTGTCCACCACCTGCGGGAACATCCGGCTGGGGTAGGGATCCACGCCGTAGTAGCCGGAGCAAAGCTCCACGGTGCAGCAGAACTTTCCGGTCTCCCAGCGCAGGGTATTGACCATATAGCCGCCCCGGTCGCTCACATCCTCCGCGCCCATCATGGAATATCCGAATGCGCGGCACAGGCGGCGGGCAATGGGCGCATGAGCATCATACAGATCCCAGGTATCGGTGTCGATCCAGTAGATCACCTCTCCCCGGATGTGGAGAGAGAGCAGCATATCAAAATCGGTGGAATCCAGCAGACCGCGCAGCGCCTGATTCTCCGGCTCGGATTCCGGGGAGGGGCCGCACCAGCCTGCGCTGGCAGGGCCGGTGACCTCGTCCCGGATGCCCCATTTCTGGGTCCAGTTGCCGTTCAGGTCCACGCCGTTGATGTTGGCTTTCCAGCCGGAATAGTCGTAGTAATAGCCGTATCCCATAGCCGCCAGTGCATCCGGATCCTTGACCGCCTGTATGCCGTTCTGCGCCAGATTCACACCGTCCGGATTCACCATGGGAACGATGCGGAAGCGCACCGAATCCAGAATCTCCCGGTAGCCGATGCCGCCGTAGCTCTCGTTATTCACATAACCCTGGCAGTACTGGTCCACCAGATACATCAGCACATTGGTAGAAATATGTTCACAGGCGTGCATGGAAGCGCAGATGATCACATCCCGCTCCCCGTGGCCGAAATCAAAGGCCACCAGATCGCGGCCTTCCACGCTCTGTCCGATGCTGTATACGGAAATCAGCTCCGGATAGGTTTCCGCCAGAAGCGCAACATCCAACCTCATCTGCTCATAGGAATACAGTCCGTAGGGGTTCACAATGGATTCTTCGCTGAGTCCGTCCTCGGTGAAAACCTTCTCCGCCGGAATCGGCTCCGGAGTGGGGGTCGGCTCCGGGGTTGGCTCCGGAGTGGGTGCCGGGGTGGGCTCGGGGGTAGGTTCCGGTGTGGGCACCGGGGTCGGTACCGGGGTGGGAGTGGGTGCGGAGGTAGGCTGGGCTGTGGGTGCCGCCGAAGGTGCCGGGGTCATGGTGGTCTGAATCACCACCGGAAATCCGTTTTTTCTGCCGTCCGCCCACAAGAGACAGGCTGCCAGTGCCGCAAGCAGCATCAGACAGCCTGTCATCAGTCGGAACAGCAGGCTCGCTGTCCGTTTTTTCACTTATTCGCCGCAGAATACCTTTCTGGAGATCTCATACAGATACTCGGAAGCCTTGGGGGAAGCGGAACGGAGGCTGCCCAGCGCTCTGGGATGCTTCCGCACAAACTTCTCGATAGCGGCATACAGTTCTTCGTCGTTCATATCGTCGGTAACGCCGGTGATGGGCATACCCAGGCAGATCTTGTCGCCGTACTTCTCATAGAGCATCTCGAAATCGTTCATGGGCTGGCCGGACCAGGAGTCCACACCGGCTTCGATCATGGCGGGCACCAGCAGCTCGTTCTTGCCGCAGGAATGCAGGTCGAACTTCATGCCGTACTTGTGGGTGCTGTCGATGACGCGCTTCAGATAGGGCAGGATCATCTCACGGACGGTGCCGATGGAGAAGAAGGGAGCACGCTGAGAACCCCAGTCATCGTGGAAGGAGATGATGTCGGCGTGCAGATACTCGCGGTAGTAGCGGATGTACTCATCGTAGAAATCGGCCAGCTTGTCAAACAGGCGATGCACGCCTTCCTGCTGATCTTCGTCCACCAGCGCATAGGCGGCGTTCTCGAAGTCCATGAAGGAGATCAGTCTCTCGAAGAAGCCGGTGAGGATGGTGACGACCAGAGCCTTGTCTTCCTTGATATAGGTGTCCTTGTTGCGCTCATAGCAGGCTTTCCAGTCCATCAGGTCTTCCACCTTGGGGAAGGTGACGTACTTTTCCCATTCGGTGATATCCGGCACCTTGGGGTTGCCGCCGCGAACCATGGAGCCGCCTACGGTGGGAACATATTCCCATTCCACGCCGAACATATCGGCGCCGCCGGCTTCCTTCAGGTTGTCGATCTTCTCAGCCTCGAATACGAAGCCGCGGGCGATGTTGTCGGGCACCTTGGGGGTGATCATGGTGGTGTCGCCGAAGGAGGCGGGCATCCAGAAGGGGGTCTCGCCGCTGAGGAGCATCATGTAGTTTTCCTTGCTGGTGATGGGGGTGTTGTAGATGGGACGGGGAGGCATACCGAACATACCAGCCACTTCGCCGATGGGAATCAGTTCTTTTTTGTCAAAGGGAATGCGTTCCATGTAAGATTCCTCCAATAAATAAATATTTCCTGTTCAGGCTGTGCATTGCACAAATTCAGATGTGCTATTGTACCATTTTATCTGTCCATACGCAACTGTTTTTGTAAAGATACGACAACGTGAAAACAGGAAGTCCGCCCATTTGGCAGACTTCCTGTCAGTCAGTCACCGAAGCTCCGTATTTTCCCCGGCTGTCGCCGCTCCGAACTCCTTCAGCAGCGCCCAGCAGCGCTTCGCATCCGGTGTGACCCGGAAATACATATAGTTCTTGTAATCATCCGCCAGACCGTAAAAGCTCCACGACACCGAAATCTCCCGCTCGGAATCGAAGGCATTTTCGAAGCTCCAGCCTCCGTCCAGATTCAGTGTGCCGTCTGCCACATCGCTGCGGATTGCATTATACAGGCTTTTATACTGTGCCGCGCCGAGATAGAAGTTGTTCCGGCCATCGTCAAAATCCCATACCTCCACATCCAAGCCCCGGGCCTGTGACATCAGCTTATCCAGTTCCTCCAGCGCGTGCTGCTGGAACAGAGTAAAGAGCAACTGCGCTTCCGCATCGGTCAGAGCCTCCGGCTGGTAGCTGCGGTGAACCTCGTTTCCATTTTTCAGCACATAGTTCAGCTCCAGCCAACTGCCGTATCCCTCGTTTTTTTCCGAAGCAAGGCGGCTGTGCAGCGTTTCCAGCTGGGTGATCTCCGCAGGGTCGGTCAGCGTCATGTAGGAGCCACCGTAATTCACAACCAGTTCCTGCACCGCGTCCGGTTCCGGAATGTGCATCACATAACCGAAGCCGCCGAAGCCGATTCCCACGCCGAAGGCCGCGATCACCGCCGCGAAAATGGGAAAGGTTTTCAGGCAGGAGCGCACCCGGTAAGATTTGCGGGCGATCATCTCCGCAGCCAGCCAGCCGATCAGGCCGCCCAGCAGCATGAACAGAGTCATGGGCAGCGGCTGCTCCTCCCGGTCGATCACCAGCGAATACAGCAGCAGGCCCAGTCCCAGCGCCGCGGCGACGGCAGCGCACCAGCGGAACACCGGTTTCAGCACATTGACAGCCACCGTATCCGTGGCGCTTTCCATCCTTCTGCGGCGGAACAGCAGAAGTCCGCACACCGCGCAGACCGCGCCAAACAGCGCATACAGGCCCAGCGCCGTCCAGCTGTCAAAATGCGCCGCTTCCCAATTCAGTTCAAACAGCCAGACCGGTGGAGAGAGCATCGCCGCCAGATCCGGAACATCCATATCATAGCCCCGGAGCAGGTAATCCAGCACGCCCGCGATCAGGAACCAGTAGGCCACCACGGCAAAGTTCAGCACCGTATATCCGGCAGGAAGCGCCCACATGGTACCGGTAAGCTGGGCACACAGGGAGGCAAAGCCGAAAAACAGCAGCGCCAGCAGCAGATCCTGCGCCAGCCAGCGAAGCACCGCTGCCGCGGCCTCCGCATCGGCAGTCAGACAGGCCAGCAGGCTCAGCAGCGCCGTCACCAGTGCGGGCAGCGCCAGCATACTGAAGCCCGCCAGCCAGCAGGAGCAGTACATTTCCTCCCGCTTCAGCGGCAGCGCCGCGGCGAAGGCCGTGCTGCGGGCATTGTACATCCATGAAAAGGACACCATGGCGGCAATACAGCCGAACACGGCGTTGATGAGGATCCCGCCATAGCTGCCGGTAGCGCGGATGACCCGGGCAGCGGTGCCGCCGAAAATGCCGCCTCCCGCATTCAGCAGCGGGATCGGCAGCAGCATCAGCCAGATCAGAATCTGCACACCCCATACCGGCCAGTAGCGGCGCAGCCAGTTCCGATAGATCGCCGTATTAAAGCAGAATGTCTTTGACTGCATATTGCTCCCCTCCCAGCTCATAGATGAAGATTTCCTCCAGACTCAGCGGCAGCAGGTCATAGAATACCGGCTTCGCTCCGCTGATCTGTGCATCCACCTCTGCCGTGCTGCCCCGCAGGATCAGGGTCCTCAGCTGGCCGGTTCGGCTTTCGTGGAGAATCGTCAGACCCTCCGGCAGGCTGCCTCCCT
>DCGQ01000055.1:1721-5562 GCA_002314635.1 Clostridiales bacterium UBA1774 | reverse complement strand
CTGCGCTCCAGCAGCGTCCTGCCGTGGTGGATGATACCCACATGGTCGCATACATCCTCCAGTTCCCGAAGGTTGTGGGAAGACACCAGCACCGTCATGCCCCGCTGACCCACGTCGTCCAGCAGCAGGCTCCAGATCTGGCGGCGCATCACCGGGTCCAGTCCGTCCACCGGCTCATCCAGCACCAGCACCTCCGGTTTCAGGCACATGGCCAGCCGGAAGGCCGCCTGCTTCTGCATTCCGCGGCTGAACCGCTTGATGGGCGTCTTTTCCGGCAGGTCAAAGGCTTCTCCCAGCTTTTCATAGCGTTCCCGGTCAAATTCCGGCCAGATGCCCCGGTAAAAGGCCGCCATATCCCGGATGCCCGCCTGCGGGAAGTAAAACACATCGTCCGGAATATACGCGATCCGCCGCTTGGCATCTGGGTTTTCCCAGACCGGCGCTCCGTTCAGCAGCACCTCTCCGCTGTCCTGCCGGTAGACCCCGGTGATGTGCTTGATCACGGTAGTCTTGCCCGCTCCGTTGGGGCCAACCAGTCCGTACACCGCTCCGGCGGGCACATGGAGGCTGAGTCCATCCAGCGCCGCAAAGCCGCCGAAGCGTTTCTGCAGATTCTTTACTTCAATCATGTTGTTCCTCCAGTCCCGCAAGGATCTCCGCCTCCGTTACGCCCAGCGCACGAAGGGCAGCCGCCGCTGCTTTCAGTTCTCCGAAGGCGGTCTCCCGCCGCTTCTGCCGAAGTCCCTCCGCCGGTGCGGCAAAGGTGCCGATGGCCTGCGCGGTATAGACCACTCCCTCCGCTTCCAGCTCCCGATAGGCCCGCTGGATGGTATTGGGGTTCACCGCCAGCTCCGCGCTCAGCTCCCGCACCGAGGGCAGACGTTCTCCCTCCGGCAAGGCACCGGTGAGGATCAGCCTGCGGATGCCCTCCTTCACCTGCTCATAGATGGGTCGGCTGTCCCGGTAGTTCAGTTGTATCAAGACCCATGCCTCCTGCCCGTTCTGTATTAACCGTATTATTTGTATTAGTACAGTTATACTAACAGATTTTCCCTTGCCTGTCAAGACGGATTGTGTTACTATGCTATTAACAATAAATACAGGAGGTTATCCTATGGAACAGCCTAAAATCGACTCCCCGTGGAAGCTCACGACCCCGGAACCGGGCAAATTCGGCGCACAGCCGGAGGTGGATGTATCGTCTGTATCCCGGAAGTGGCTGGATGTCAGCTATGCGTCCCAGTCCCCCAATCAGAAGCTGGATATCTTCCTTCCCGAAATCGGCGAAGGCCCCTTCCCCGTGCTGATTTTCATGCACGGCGGTGCCTTCCTCTTTGGCAGCAAGCGGGATATGCAGTTCCTCCACGCCATTGACGGCATTACCAAGGGTTACGCGGTAGTCACCGTGGAGCAGCGGCTTGCCATGGAGGCTCAGTTCCCCTATGGTCTGTTTGACCTGAAGGCAGCCATCCGGTTCCTGCGTGCCAACGCAGCAGCCTATCAGCTGGATCCCGATCGTTTTGCCCTGTCCGGTGACAGTGCCGGTGCGTTCTACGCCGTTCTCTGCGCCGCTACGCAGGACGTCCCCGGATTTGAAGATGAAACCATGGGCAATGCCGGTGTTTCCTCCGCCGTGCAGGCCGTTGTGGCGTTCTACGGCTGCTATGACATGATGAAGATGCTGCCGCCGGACGAGCCGGTGAATGCTCAGCCCAAGGAAGCAGGCCCCGCGCCCATGCCCGATCTGTATAAGCCGCTGGTGGGCGCGAAACCCCGGGACATTCACGGTCTCATGTACTTCACGAACCCGCTGAACTTTGTCACGGACAAGTTCCCGCCTATTCTGATTCAGGCCGGTACCAAGGACATGATCGTGCCGCCGGAACAGAGCCGCTTCCTCTATGAAAAGGTGGCAGAGAAGTGCGGCGAGGGCCGTGCGGAGCTGGAATACTTCGACGGCTGGAACCACGGCGGTTTCTCCTTCGGCTGGTACGAGCCAAAGCACCAGACCCATGTGTACGAATTTTTGGATAAGGTGCTGAAATAACTTTTCAAATTGCTTCTGTTATGGTATAGTAAGGCCATAAGCTTATTGAATGAAAGGATGATTCATCATGATTCCCTCTATCGTAAATATGCAGGATGCCTTCTCTCTGAAGGGTAAGAACGCGCTGGTCACCGGCGGCAACCGCGGTCTGGGTCTGGCCTGTGCCGCTGCTTTCGCTGAGCAGGGCGCCAATGTGGCCATCTTCTGCCGCGATGCCAAGAAGGCTGCGGAAGCTCTGGACGAGCTGAAGCCCTTCGGCGGCAAGTACATGAGCTTCAGCTGCGACGTTACCAGTCTGGACAGCGTCCGTGAGGCCGTGGGCAAGGCTTGGGATGAGTTCGGCGGCTTTGACATTCTGGTCAACAACGCCGGCGTTTCCTGCGTCAAGGAACTGCTGGACATGGACGAGCAGCTCACCGACTGGTACAGCGTGCTGAACACCGACCTGAACGGCACCGTGCATATGACCTACGAAGTGGGCAAGCGTATGCGTGACGCCGGCAAGGGCGGCAGCATCATCAACATGGCCTCCAACGCCGCGTTCATCGTAAACAAGACTCAGGCTATGAGCCCCTACTCTTCCTCCAAGGCTGCCGTGGTGCATTTCACCCACTGCATGGCCGTTGAGCTGGGCAAGTACAACATCCGCGTCAACGCCATCTGCCCGGGCTTCACCAACACCGAGCTGAGCCGCCACATCCCCAAGGATATGTTCTCCTACATCAACAACCAGATGCCTCTCGGCCGTTTCGGCGAGCCCATCGAAGTCGGCGCTCTGGCCGTGTACTTTGCCTCCCCCGCTGCCGCGCAGGTCACCGGTACCGCGCAGGTCATCGACGGCGGCTACATTCTCTCCTGCTGATGGGAAGATACACCGGCATTCTGCTGGTGAGCGATTGGGACCGCACCGTGACCGGCCCGGACAGGTTGATACCCCCGGCCAACACGGAGGCGGTCCTCCGTTTCATGGAGGAAGGCGGACGCGTCTCCATCGCCACCGGCCAGCCACGTTACAGCCATGCTACCCGCTGGAATCAGATTCCCACCAATGCGCCGCAGATCGTGTTCAACGGTGCGGAGATCTACGACTACACCGCCGGAAAAAGCCTCTGGCGGGGTGCCATGCCGGAACAGGCAAAAAAGGTGTTCGCCGCGCTGCTGGCGGAATTTCCGGAGCTGCATTTTGAAATCCAGACCCCGGACGCTATGTATGTGTTCGGACAGGAGCAGAGTCTGACGGAGTTTTTCCGTAAGATGGGCGTAGATGTCCGTACCGCGCCGCTGGATGAGATCACCGACCCGTGGCTGCAGTTCGCCGTCTCGGGCAGTCCGGAGCCGCCCAAAGGTGCCGGAAATGTGGACACCTTCCGTTATCACGACCCGAAGATCGACGAAACCTTTTCCCGTATCGTAAACGCCGTCAACGAGCCCTGGACCGGACTGGTGGGTTCCCGCAGTCTGCCGTTTCTGGTGGAAACACAGGCGCTGGGCTGCAGCAAGGGCGAAACAGCCCGGAAGCTGCTGGAGCTGACCGGCTGTGAAACGCTGGTCTGCTGCGGAGACGGGCTGAACGATCTATCCCTCCTGCGGGCAGCGGATCAGGCTTTCGTTGCCGGAGACGGCGCGCAGGAGCTGCTGGACATGGGTTTCACCGCTGTCGCACCCAGCCATGTGGGCGTACTGGCGGATGTGATTTCCAGACTGTAAAAAATCACGCACAGGGCAGAATATGTCCTGTGCGTTTTTTCAGTCCTTACTCTTGTAGTACAGCATACAGTGGCAGTAGCCTTCAAA
>DCGQ01000055.1:0-1701 GCA_002314635.1 Clostridiales bacterium UBA1774 | reverse complement strand
TCCGGGTCGGCAATCTGATCCCGAAATTCTTTGCACATACACTTGGTATCCTCCGTGTGAAGGCGGCGGCAGGGACAGTAACCGCCGGTTTCCTTCAGGCCCTGCTTCACCATGTCGGCGATCTCCCGGTCGGGATTGACTTTGATGCTCATGCTCTCTGACAGGCCTCGATCATCTTTTTCAGCGTTTCCTTTGCCGTCAGTCCCACCATTTTGTTGATGGCCTTTCCATCCTTGATAAAGTACAGGGTGGGAATGGCGTCCACCTGGAAGACGGCGGCCAGCTCCTGTTCCTTGTCCACATTCACCTTGCCGAATTTCACATCGGTCAGTTCGCCGCTCAGCTCCTCCACAATAGGAGCCAGCATCTTGCAGGGGCCGCACCAGGAGGCCCAGAAGTCCACCACCGTAAGGCCGGCGGCGGTCTCATCGACGAAATTCGCAGAGGTCAGTTCAATCGGTTTCATCATTCTATCTCCTCTCTTTGGTTTGTATTATGCTTCCTTGCTGGTTCCAGTATACTGCACTTCCCAAAAGATTGCAATTCACTCTGGATATCAGTGTGGAAATGTGGTAAGCTTTTTTCATTGAGACCCGGTGCGGAAACCGGGCAATCTGATTATGGGAGGATCACCATGCTTACCAAGAAACAAAATATGATCGAAGTCATGAAGGGCAGCAAAGGCAACCCGGATCGTTTCTGCAACAGCTACGAGGCCATGCAGCTTGCCTATACTCCTGTCATGATGGCGGGCAACTTCCCCACCAAGGGCGGCCCCAACACCGTCAACAGCTGGGGCGTCACCATGAGTTTCCCCGAAAATGTGCCCGGTATGTTCCCCGTTCACGATGCGGAGCATATTGTGATCAAAGACATTGAGCATTTCCGCGACTTTGTCACGCCGCCCTCCGTCATGTTCCCCGAGGAGGCCTGGGAGCCCTTCGTGAAGATGGCTGACAGCATTGACCGCAATGAGTATTTCGTTGCTCCCTTCATGGCCCCCGGCATCTTCGAGCAGAGCCACTACCTGATGAGCATCAGCGAAGCGCTGGTGGCCCTGTATGAGTATCCGGATGAGATGCACGATCTGTACAAAATGCTTACCGACTGGGAGCTGGCCTATGCCGAGCAGATCGTCAAATATCTGAAGCCTGATGCCATTTTCCATCACGACGACTGGGGCAGCCAGAAGAGCACCTTCATGAGCCCCGATATGTTTGAGGAGTTCATTCTCCCCTGCTATCAGCAGGTTTACGGCTACTTCAAGGAGCATGGTGTGCAGTGCATCGTTCACCATTCCGACTCCTACGCGGAGACGCTGGTGGACTACATGGTCGATATGAAGATGGATGTTTGGCAGGGCGTCATGTCCACCAACGACATTGAGGGTCTTGTGAAGAAGTATGACGGCAAGCTGACCTTCATGGGCGGCATTGACAACGGCAAGGTGGACCGTGAGGACTGGACGCAGGAGAACATTCATGAGCTGGTGTTTGACGTCTGCAAGCGTATCGGCCCCAAGGGGTTCATTCCCTGCACCACCATGGGCGGCGCGGAGAGCATCTATCCCGGCGTATACGAGGCAGTTATGGCCGAAATCGACAAGGCCAGCAAGGAATTTGTGAAATAAGAATCGATATCCGCAGGACGGAAACGCCCTGCGGATTTTTTCACGCAAAAAGGGGCTGTATAAAAAGTCCC
>DCGQ01000039.1 GCA_002314635.1 Clostridiales bacterium UBA1774 | reverse complement strand
AAAAATCGCCAAAAAATCGACGACTTATGCGCTGAGGTAAAACAAATCTAACGAATTACGGAATCTCTGTCTCATCTGAAAGACAAAGATTTCCTATAATATGGGTATATTCTGTTCAAAACTACGTGCGAAGCTCCCGGGGAAACCTGTGAGCTTCCACATCGCATTGCTACACCATCAGGATTCCTTCCGGCTCATATCCGGATTTGCACCCGAAGTGCTGTATCTTTGTATCGTAATTGTTTCCCAGATAATAGAAGCGAAGGCTGTCTGCACTTTCATCCATGATGGTCAGCAGTTTTGCCTGCAACGCCCGACATTGCGCCGCATCTAGCACACATTCAAACACGGAATTCTGCACCCGTTGTCCATGTCCGACGCACAGCTTGGCAATTTGCCGCAGTCGTTTTCTTCCCGCAGCCGTTTCTGTATTTACATCGTATGTAATCACAACCAGCACTGCACTTTCCTCACTTCCACAAAAACGGTGGATATTCGTCCAGATCTCCACGCAGGTAGCGGGCCAATAGCAGAGCCTGAATGTAGGGAACCATCCCCCATTGCAGCTTTTCTCCCAGATAGGGATGGGTTATGGTGTCTTTCTTTCGTTCCTGCCAGTTTTTCAGAAACGTCTTCCTTGCCGTATCGGTAAGCAGAACTGCGCCGCTATCTGAAGTTTGAAAATCATTCTTGTCAAACATACGGTTATTGATACAGCTCAAAACAAATCGATCCGCATAGCAGGGGCGCAGCTCCTCCATCAGATCGGCAGCCAGTGAGCGTCTTCCGGGACGATCCGTGTGCATAAAGCCCACAAAAGCATCCAATCCCACGGCTTCCAACGCTGCGGCGCAGTCATTGGAAAGCAGACTGTATGAAAACGACAGCAGTGCATTTACAGGGTCCAGCGGGGGACGGCGGTTTCTGGTCTGAAACGAGAAAACCTCCTTGCGATTGAGGATCATCTCGTCAAACACATCAAAATGCGCATTTGCACCTACGCCTTCCAGCCCTCGCAGCGCCTCCATATCCGTCTCTGCACAGACCGCAGGCAGAAGTTCCTTCATCCGCGCGGATGCGTTTTTCAGCTTTGGAACATCCACTCGCAGGGCATGATCTCGGCAGACCCGCTCCACACATTGCCTTCCGTTATACAGCTTCCCCATGATCATCAGCCGTGCAATGCGAACACTCTGCGGCGGGTCATCCGCCACCCGGTACTGCATCCGGCGCAGCAGCACATTCCCGCTGGTTTCCCCCACCGTGCGAGCCAGAAACCTCCCCTGCGGTGAGCAGAAGGATAACAGAATATTCTGCTTTGCACAGTGTCCCATCAAGGCCGGAGATGCGCCCGGATAGGAAAAGCAGATAATACCGGACAGCGTATGCAGTGGAAACCGTGCCGCCTCCTGTTTATTCCGGCTGACCACCACATTTTCTCCGTCCAAAGACAGATAGGCATCCTCAGAGGTAACGAACAGGGTATTCAGCAGCTTCTTCATGGTTCATCCATTGCCTCCTTCAAATAGGCGGATACCGACCTTGTTCGGAGCAGCTTCGGCAGACACAGTTCTTTGAGAGAACAGGCATTGCAGCCTTTTCCCGGCTTTACTTTCGGCGTATAGCCCCGGGTATAGATTTCGTGCATCTCCCGCAGCAGGGAATGCACCTGCTCCCGCAGCGCCGCCGTGAATTCCACATTCTCCCGGTGACGAATCTCCCCATAGTACAGCGCACCGCTGGGGATTTCGCAGCAAAGCATCTCTTCCAGACACAGCGCCTGTCCGCAAAGCTGCAAGGCATCCCCTTCCGTGGTGCCGGGTTTCCCCCGCTTATACTCCACCGGATAGGGCTGCCAAGTGCCTTCTCTGCCGGGCAGGGTGATTCCGCCCGGCTTTCGATGAAATTCCAGAACATCACACGCACCGGAAACGCCCAGTGTGGGAGAGTGAACCCGTACTGCCCTTTGGATCAGCGTATTGCCCCGGGATTCAGAAAAAGCGGCGTTATGGGCATTCCCATGCATCAGTTCCCCGTCCGTGGTTCGATAGTTCTCTGCCCATTGGTTTTCCACATGGATCAGCGCCCACTGTCTCCGACAGAAGGCAAAATGCTGAATGCCGGACAGTTGAAGGTAGTCATCTTCGTGATAGGGCATCAGTCTCGCATCTCACAGTGTACGCCTTCGGGAATCACAGTCTTATCCACCGTTACGGTGTAATCCTGATAGCAGCGTGCCGGTACTGCGGTATCTTTATCCTTCCGTTCAACCTTAACTGCCTCAAACAGTTTATATGCCGGGGCACAGCCCAGTTCGCTGTCATGCTTGAAGATGATCAGGCTGCGTACCGCCATTTTACCCCGTGCCGCAGAGTGATCGTATTCAAACATATTCAGAATCGCATTCCAAAGCAGTTCCAGATCATCCTCCGAAAATCCCGTTGTCTTGCGAGCCAGATTTGCCGAAACATACCCCTCACAGCGATAAAGGCCATAGGGAATGATGTATTTTCTGCCCATTTCCGTGTTTTTCCGTTCTGCATCCGCTTCCGTTGTAATCGCGATACGGGTAATGGTCACTTCCTGCGGGACAACAGGCTCCACACTTCTGGCAAAGCCAAGCTGAACGGGACCGCGAACCTGTCCACAGTTCAGTGCCGCTTTCGTGAAGGTGGTCATAACTGCACCGAAGGTACGGATATCAAAGAAATTGGCACACATCCAGTTGCGAATGTCTCCATCCAGATTGGGATTTGCTTTTTTCTTGTCTTTCAGATTTTTCTCCGTAATATCCAGTGCCGCATATGCTTCTGCATCACTTCGATTCAGCGGCACATTGTCCTTTACATAAATCCGATAGCCGGTGGAATCTTCCTTAACAGTCTCCACATAGTTGCGAATCTTGCGTTTCAGGCAGACATCCGTTACGATCCCAAGTCCAGTTTCCGGGTCAGTGCGGGGCATATTGCCCGCATCCGGGTCTCCATTGGGATTACCGTTTTCCACATCGAACAGGATAACAAACTCATAACGATTCTTAATCGTCTCGGACATGATTATTTCTCCTCCTTTTTCGTATAGCGTGCTGCCATCTGATGATAATATCCGATCTGAAATGCGCCCTGCTGGGGCAGAGAGAGATGTGCCGGGTACTGCTGATCAAGCATTCCCAAAAGCTCCGTCAGCTGTTTATCCAGTATGACCTTCAAGCCACCGTCTATCTTTCTCAGGTGCTTCTGAGCCAGATTGATCAATGTGGGGAATACGACTGCCGGGGTTGCGGATGCAGAGCTGAAATACTTGTCCCGGATCGTAGTGTTGATACCGGGATTTGCGGCGTTCTGGATGCTTTCCAATACAGAGAATAAGCGGCCTAAAACATAAGCCGTATCTTTACATTCGGTATTCAATGACACCTGCAATACCTCCTTTGGTACTTCTGGATGTGTTTTTTTCAGATAATATGCTTTGATAATTGCCGCACGGTTGCGGTTTAACTTACGGTCTGCCCGAATCCGCAGTTCCACACCATTCAGTAAAGTCGCAGGATACGGCGCATCATTCAGAATGGCGCGAAGCGTATCTCCTGCCATGCTGGGAGTAGGATTCTTATCTCTGGAATTCTGGTTGACCGTCTCATTCATCAGCATCCAAAGCGGTATGGTCTCAAACTTATCCTGTTCTGTGCGGACGATATTCAGTCGATCCTGATGCCTCTGAATATTTCGGATAAAGTTACCGAAGGAATCCCGCAGGAAAAACCGAACAGAAAGACGAGCCGCATTGGGAGCAAGCCCCAGCAGATAGAAGCGCATATTCGGGTCGAGAAGCGTCTCGTCAAGCAGGATGCTTTTCCCTGCACATATGGAGTCTACCGCCCCCTTCAGGTCATTCTCCGAGTAATTCTGCGGTGTATCACCCCAACAGCAGAAATCCATCATGCTGCCATACGCTTCTTCCGCACTTTCCGCCCAGAAGACAACCGTGGTATCCCCGATCCGGTTCCGCTGAGACGCAATCAGATAATTCAGCGCCGTTCCGTAAGCGAAAGCAGCGTATTCGGAGGTCGGTGCATTCATGCCCTGCTCATGTCCGTAGGAGCAGAAAGCAGGCGCATTAAAGGAAACCAGCGATGCACCACTGGATTGGGCACCCGGAATACCCTTAATGCTGGGGTGAAGTGTCGCAGGCACTTCCATTCTGCCGGTAACAAGGCAGGGGGCTTCTTCCCCTTCCGAAGCGGCATATGCTGTCTGCCAGCATTGGCGGATTGCGGGGTTTTCTTGAAGATACCGTTCCCGATAGCGGAACACCAGATTGGCTCCGCCCAGAACATCCTTTCTCTGCTCCTCATCCGGCAGAATCGTATTCAGCTTCTCCGGGTTCCAGTTTTCAAAAAAGCGCAGCAGCACTTTGGCTGCCGGTTCACCACAGTCCCCCAAAAGCCGGCGATGCGTTTCTGACGCTGTCTGAAAGCATTCCTTAGCCCGTTCCGGTTTATCTTTCAGATCCGCTCCCAGCAGATAGGTGGAATTGTCGCAGAGAAAATTGGCTGCGATCCCGACAGTCCGCTTCACCGGAGCCGGAAGATTCCCCATATTCTGGGGTATCATCTTTTTTTTCGTAGTATCCAAAGATTTTACAGACAGAATATTTGTGATTTCCCCATCATCGTTCAGTTCCAGCGCATAGGACACCTTCACCGATGCCCAGCCCGGTTGTGCGATCTTTCCCGGTTTTGCCAGATTTTCATAATAGGAGACCAGCGCCTGCAATATCATCCAATCACCTCCCCGCTGTTACGGTCGGGAACGATCAGAACGCCATCCCGCAGTTTCGCCCGGAAAAAGAGCGGCCGGATCTCCTCTGGGTCTGTGTAATCCATATCATAGAGCATATATCCGAAATCACGCTCTCCTCTCAATTCGTCAGGGCACGCGGTTTTTTCGGTACAGGGTGCAAAGTGTGCCGGGAACTCCCTGCACCCCATGCACGGCTGGTGGTAGAACTGGCCTTTTTCAATGCGGCGTGTCATAATATCCTGAAATTTCCCCGGATTGTCTGACGGTGCAGCCGCTTCCGTCATATCAAAGTGTGCCTCAATGATATATTCCACATTTTTCAGCAGCATTGCCGCCCGCTGCTGGATCTCATTCGGCGTTGCGATGTACAGTTCCCCTTTGCCGCGCTCCATCACCGTTTTTGCATTGCGCCCGCTGATTACGGCTTTCACCTCATTCCGGCGTATGTTGGTAAACTGAATGGGTTTGCATACAATGATACGGTCAACCCGCCATCGCAATCCTGGATGCCAGAATATGGCATCACAGATGCCTCGTGCTGCGGATGGCGTCATCACATCGTAGCTGACCCTCTCGGTTTTCATCTCCGGTCTGGTGAACAATGCGTATTCTCCCCAGACTCTGAATCGAATGGCCAAAGGTTTTCACTCCCTTCCTGTTTTTCAAAATAGCACAGCGTCATTCACTTGTCAATATATTTATTCTAAGATAGTGAAATATGAGAATCAGTTTACTGTGATTTACTGTTGATTTTCTTTCTCTCTCGTAATATGATATATAAGTCATATGCCATATGGTGTATGTGGGTAGAAATTAAGACAGGGACATATGGATGTCCAATGGGCTGCGCCGAGAACATCGGCGCAGCTTTTTCAGCAAAATAACGCACAACCTGTATCTATATCCGACACGATACCATCTGCATCCCGATAATACGCCAGATTGGTCAAAGCCCATATCTGTCCATCTGAATCCAGCGAGACTACATCCCCGGTACTGCACAGTTTTACGAACACATCACGATAAAGCTGGACAGAATACTGTGTAGCTTCCCGAAACACAGACTTGCTGCGTTCCCCGAACCGCAGCCTTCGAATCAGCTCCTCACCCTTACCCCATGGGATGTAAACCGTTACGGTATCGTTCTCAATCATTTTGAACGCCTTGGCGATCTCTGCAAACGGGAAAGTGCCGGAGCTGATCTTCTGAATGATCCCCTTGTGATCCAGTGCATCAGGGTCTGTCAGTGCCAGAAGTTCCCGGAAATAGAAGGACACCGCCTCCTCCGAAGCAATATCAGAGTACCGTTCTAGTACCTTTTCTCCGATTTGTGCATTCTTCTCGAACATCGACGGAATCCGTTGTTCCGAATAAAACAGGATCACATCGCTTTCTGCTGCACTGCGTTTGCCTTCCCGGTTGCACCGCCCTGCTGCCTGCAGCATGGAATCCAGACCATTCAATTCCCGGAAAACACATGGGAAATCCACATCCACGCCTGCCTCCATGAGGGAAGTGGACACCACTCTGCATGGCAGGCCATTTATTAACCGATCCCGGATTTCGGCAAGCTTGGATCTTCTGTGCGCCGGAACCATCATGGTAGACAGGTGATATACACCTTCTGTGCCATCTAACAGCGCATACAGTTCTTTTGCATTTTTTCTGGTGTTGACGATACACAGCACCTGATTTCTCTGCTGCATTGCTTCGGCAATCTCTGGCCACGGTGTTTTTTTCCATACCGTGAAGGTCACTCTGCGAAAACAATCCGGGTCATACACCGTGGCAGGGCAGAGTTCCCGAATCTCTGCATCCGGCAGAAATCCATGAATCAGTCCGCTCAAAGACGGCTGGGTTGCCGTGCATAGGACAGCACTGACTCCGTAGGAAGCTGCAAGCTGCGTGATTGCGGAAACGCAGGGCTGAAGCTGTGTGAGCGGCAGCATTTGCGCCTCGTCAAACACGATGACGCTGTCCGCAAGGTTGTGCAGCTTTCGACATTTGGATGACCGATTGGAATAGATGGATTCAAAAAACTGAACTGCTGTTGTGACGATTACCGGCATATTCCAGTTTTCCGCTGCACGCATCTTCTTCAGACTGTCTGGTGTTGTCTCCTCGTCCGTATCGTACAGAACTCCGGCGTGATGCTCCAACACATTTTCATCTCCGAGAATTTTGCGGAAGGTATCTGCGGTCTGTTCAATGATAGATGTATACGGAATAACATAGATTACCCGCCGCTTCCCGTAAGTTCTCGCATGGTGCAGCGCAAATGCCAGTGATGCCACTGTTTTTCCGCCGCCCGTAGGTACGGTCAGCGTGAAAAGTCCCGGTTCAAGCGCCTTGTCGTCTCCACTGTTGATACAATGCGTCAGAATGGCACATCGCTGCCGATTCAGTTCCGTCTTTGGCGGATACCAGTCTCGGATAAAAGCATCCAGTTTGGAGGTGAGTACCGCAACCGTCTCACCGCTGTCCCGTTCCACCACTCCCACAGACATAAATCGCTCTGTATCCAGATAATCCGCATCTGTCAAGCATGAAAAAAGCATCCGAACCAGAAAATCTTCTGCAAGCTTCCCTTCTGCAAGCGCAGACAGTGCCGGAGGACTTGGCAGCCGCACTTCATCCCGCCACCGACTGCAATCGGGGATCTGCTTTTTCTGCGCACGATTCATTCTGCCACAGAAGGTCGCCTGATCCGACCCGTCAGTACGGCTTCCCCCATCCGGCAAACCGCTGTGATGACCGGCAACGCAAAAGGCGGCATGGGGTTGATGAAGTTCACTGATACATTCAAAGGCTCCCGCAGTGGCATGATCCACTTTTGGGCCATCTTGCAGGAGACGTTTTTGAAAGGAAACTGAGTATTTTCCAATATCGTGCATCAATCCGGTCAGGTATCCCAAATCTCTGCATCCAAATACCCCGGCAAAAGAGGCGCACAGTTCTGCTGTGTTTTCCAAGTGTTCCCGTATTGTCTGCTTATCTCCGTCTTCTCTGATATGTGCATATGTCATTTTTTGTTTCCTTTAAAGTTCAATGTTTTCTGATCCATGCTTTCCTTTGCAGCAGCGGACATCAGGCAAGAATCTGCCGCAGGGCTCAAACTACGATGTTCCCTTTTGCAATCAACCCGGGGGATAAGTCGATTCTAACAGAAGCACTGTCCAATAAAACAGCCAGTTACCTTTACAGGCGGTCAAAATAGGAGATTTTCTGCTTTTCATTCTTCTCCATCTAAGACTATCATAGTCTCGATTGATGATGCACTTACTGATTAATCTCCCTGTTTCTTTTTTCTGACAATCATGATATGATGTTATAAACAGGCCAAGCGATCTGAATCTTCGGCAGAAGGAGAACTGTGATGAACTACATCCTCAGACATTTTGACACGCCCCTGTTGAATTTTGGCCTCGCGGAAGTACAACTGGTGGGTGTCGTCTGTGATCTGCAGAGGAGAAAGCGAACCACGTCCGTGAAAGGGGTGCCGGAGCGGATGCCATGTCCGGGATCTGGCAAACTGTGAGCATAAATAAAAAACTGGGCTCGGATTTTCTTCCGAACCCAGTTTTCTTTCGAGGGGACTTCTTTACAGTCCCTTCGGTCAATCTGAAATTATGCCCGGTTCAGCTCCCGCAGATCATTCAGCATCTTGGGAAGCTCCACAGCCATGTTCTCATCGGAGAACTGGCAGGTACCAACGGCCTTGTGCCCGCCGCCGTTGTATTTCAGCATCAGAGCGCCCACATCCATCTTGCTGGTGCGGTTCAGTACGCTGTAACCCACGGCAGCGGAGCAGCCTGCGCCGCCCTTGCCGCTGACGATCCACACGGAGATGTTCTGCTCCGGATACAGGCTGTAAACCATGAACCGGTTGCAGGTGTAGATGGGATCCACGCCGCGCAGGTCGGTGATGATGGCGTTCTCGTCAATGACGGTGTGCTCCTTGACCATATCCATGAATTTCTCGGTCTGCTCAAAATACAGGTCAATACGTTCCTTCACATCCGGCTCAGCCAGAATCTCGGTGATGGACTTGGTGGAACACCAGTCGATCATCTGCTCCATCAGCGCGTAGTTGCTGATACGGAACTCGCGGAAGCGACCCAGACCGGTGCGGGGATCCATCAGGAAACCCAGCAAAACCCAGGGACTCTGCTCCGGATGGAGAATTTCCTCCACCGTCAGATCGGCGGAATCCACCTTATCCACGGCATACAGCATTTCGGAGAAACGGGGGAAACGGCTTTCTCCGCCATAATAATCATAGATGACATGGGCAGCGCTGCGAAGCATACGGCTGGAACCCTTGAAGGAGCCGTATGCCTTCCGTTCCTGCTCGCTGGAATGATGGTCGAACCACAGACCGCAGCCGGGAACATAGGGCACATTTGCCAGACAGTCATCTTCATTCACTTCAACCAGACCATCCTGCAGATCTTTCGGATGGGCAAATTTCCAGTGGTCGATGATGCCTGCTTCCTTCAGCAGAACGGCACAGGCAAGACCGTCGAAATCAGAACGGGTGATCAGACGCATGGGAGTCACTCCTTGTCATAATAACCATATTTATAAAGTGATTATAGCAGGTTTTCAATACAAAACAAGAGATAATTCAAAGAAAATGGTCCAGTTTCCGGATGAAGTCAGCGGCTTATCCTACCGAACGCGGAAGTGCCGCAGAAAACACTGCAGAAAATCCTTGTCCCGCGCCAGTATCTCCCGCACATCCCGGTTGAACTGACCCGTGTAGCGCACCGTGTCGCAGGGGATGCCGTAGGCGGTAAGTCCCATTGAACGGGCAATATAAATGGAACGGTAAAGGTGATAGCGGTGCGTGACGATGAGAACCGTGCAGTCCGGGCTGCTCTCTGCCAGATTCTGCAGACTCAGATAGGTGTTGTGACCTTCCCCGTCACCCAGCAGGGCGGAGGCGGGCACGCCCAAAGCCTCTGCGGTGCCGGTCATGGCGGCGATCTCATCGTGACCCGGACGGGTGGAGCCGCTCATCAGCAGAACCCGGGAGCGTCCGGCCTGATACAGCTCCACACCGGTCTCAATGCGCTCCCGCAGCATGGGACTGGGACTGCCATCCGGCTGCAGTCCGCAGCCAAGAACCAGAATACAGTCTGCCTCCGGGGCGTCCGCCGGGTCAAGGATCCGGTGCATGGTGCTGAGATGTACCCACTGGCTGGGGAAGAAGACAATGACGGTAAAACACAGAAGAATCAGAAATGCTTTGAACAGGCGGCGCTTTCTTTTGTCCATGGCAGTTGTGTCCTTATCAGATGGATGTGCCGATCATACCAGTTTTTTCGGCTCCGGGCAACAGGTATCTGAAAAAAATATGTCCCCGGGACTTGACAGAACGGATGAACTCTGGTAAACTAGCCCGGCAAAAAGGAAGCAGACAGGTTTATTCTGTCTCACCCGGCCGGAATTGCCGCGCTGAGGTCAACATGGTGAAAGCCCCGTAAGGGGGCAGTTCTGTGTTGCGCCAGCCGTATTTTCGGCCAGCGCATTTATTTTTACTTGGAGGTGTTTGAGCATCAGCAACGCAGCACATCAAATCAATGAGGAAATCCGCGACAAGGAAATCCGCCTCATTGGCGCCGACGGTGCGCAGCTCGGTATCATGTCTGCCGAAGCAGCGCTGGATATCGCGGCAGAAGAGGATCTCGACCTGGTGAAGATCTCACCGGCCTCCAATCCCCCGGTCTGCAAGATCATGGACTACGGAAAGTTCCGTTTTGAACAGTCCAAGCGGGACAAGGAGACCAAGAAGAACCAGAAGGTCATTGAGATCAAGGAGATCCGTATGTCTCCCGGCATCGGCGATAACGATTTTAACACGAAGCTGAAAAACGGCCAGAAATTCCTGACCGACGGGGACCGGCTTAAAGTAACGGTGCGCTTCCGCGGCCGTGAGATGACCCATACGGAGATCGGTGAGGAGCTGCTTGATCGCTTCTCTCAGGCCTGCAGCGACATCGCCACGGTGAGCAAGTCCGCCAAGCTGGATGGTCGGCACATGACCATGTTCCTGGCCCCCAAGAACGCGAAGTAAACCCCGAACTCAAGTTTTTTAAGATACGAAGATACGGAAGGAGAACCACCATGCCGAAACTCAAGTCTCACAGCGCTTCCAAGAAGAGATTCAGCCTTACCAAAACCGGCAAGGTCAAGCGCGCCCATGCTTTCAAGAGCCACATCCTGACCAAGAAGGTCACCAAGCGTAAAAGAGGCCTTCGTCAGACCGCTTATGCGGACTCCACCAATGCCGCTACCGTTAAGCGCATGATCCCGTACAAATAAGATTCATCACGAAAGTTCATATAGGAGGAACACGAAATGGCTAGAGTCAAGGGCGCAATGATGACCCGCAAGAGAAGAAAAAAGATCCTGGGCCTTGCGAAGGGCTACTGGGGTTCCAAGTCCAAGCATTTTAAGATGGCCAATCAGGCCGTTATGAAGTCCGGCAACTATGCTTTCGCCGGCCGCAAGATGAAGAAGCGTGATTTCCGCAGCCTGTGGATCACCCGCATCTCTGCCGCCGCCAAGCTGAACGGCATGAACTACTCCACCTTCATGCATGGCCTGAAGCTGGCCGGCATCGACATGAACCGCAAGATGCTCTCCGAGCTGGCGATCCATGAGCCCGCCGCCTTCACCGCTCTCGTTGAGAAAGCCAAGGCTGCGAAGTAAGATAATTCATATTTCCCCGGAACCCTTCTGGTTCCGGGGAATTTTTCGTTTCAGCGGAGACAAAAAACCCGGGGAGCCGCAGCTCCCCGGGTTTTGTAATCGGTATTACTTCGATTTCAGCGTATTGCCTGCAAAATGCTCTCTGGTCAGCTTGACGACCACCGGGCTCAGGCAGAGCAGTGCGATCAGGTTGGGCACGGCCATCAGCGCGTTCAGCACGCTGGCCAGATCCCACGCTACCTGCAGGCTCAGCGTAGCGCCTACCACCACGAAGACAACGAAGACGACCTGATAGACCTTGCTGGCCTTGTAACCCAGAACGAACTCACAGCAGCGGGTTCCGTAAAGACTCCAGCTGAGGATGGTGCTGAGGGCGAACAGGCTCAGGCAGACGGCAATGATCAGAGCGCCGGCCTGACTGCCCAGTACGCTGCCGATGGCCTCCGCCACATTGGGAGCGCCGCCGCCGGTGCCCCAGGTGATGTCCATTTTGCCGGAGCAGAAGCCGCTGAGCACGGTGAAGCAGGTCAGGGAGCAGATCACGATGGTGTCCATGAAAACCTCAAAGATGCCGTACATGCCCTGCTTCACCGGGTCGGATTCGCTGGAAGCGGCATGAGCCATGGGAGCGGAGCCAAGACCGGCTTCATTGGAGAAGCAGCCGCGGCCTACGCCCTTCTGGATGGAGGTCATGATGGTGATGCCGAAAGCGCCGCCCAGCGCCGCTTCCGCAGAGAAAGCGCCCTTGAAGATCATGGCGAAAATCACGCCGATGTAGCGGATGTTGCACAGCACCACGATCAGTGCGGCCAGAATGTACACAATGGCCATGACGGGGACCAGCTTTTCCGTCACGGAGCCGATGCGCTTGATGCCGCCGAACAGCACCAGTGCCACGATAACGGCTACGATGATGCCCACGATCAGGCTGGCCACCGGGAAGGTGGAACCCAGCATGGTGACGGTCTTTCCCGTGCTGCCGCCGAAGGAGACGATGCAGTTGTCAATGGCGGAAGCGATGGACTGGGACTGGGTGGCATTGCCGATGCCGAAGGCGGCCAGACCGCCGAAGACGCAGAACAGACTGCCCAGCCATTTCCACTTCTGACCCAGACCGTTTTTAATATAGTACATGGGGCCGCCGACCCAGTCACCGGCGCTGTTGCGCTCACGGTAACGGACGGCCAGCACGACCTCGCAGTACTTGGTGCACATACCCACCAGAGCGGAAATCCACATCCAGAACACGGCGCCGGGACCACCGATGAACACGGCGCCGGTGACGCCGGCGATGTTGCCGGTACCCACGGTAGCAGCCAGCGCGGTGGTGAGTGCCTGCAGCGGCGTTACTTCGCCCTTACCGGCGGCGCTGCGGTGTTCCTTTTTAAACATCTTGCCCAAGGTGTTCCGCATGGCATACCCGAACCGGGCAAACTGCAGGAAGCCAAGCCGGATGCTGAGGAAAATGCCGGTGCCTACCAGCAGGATCAGCAATACGGGACCCCATGCGATCCCGTCAGCCTTGCTGATGATCTCACTGAATGTCATGGTTGTTCTCTCCTTCATATCCTGTTTTTACGGGTAAAAATTTATAGGTCATTTTACACGAAACACAGAGGAAATGCAAGTATTTATTGTGATAAATTACTGCCGATGCACAGAAAAAAGAAAAATAAATTCCGAAAAAAACCCGGAAAATGCCGATTTCCTCTGCACAGACCGGGAAAAATATGATAAAGTACACTATCGTCCATTGCTGTCTGCCCATGGCGGCCTGCAATGGGATGAATGTTTCCCGCGGAAACGGGAGGGAGGTTTTTTCCATGAAAGCAGCCATACTGGACGGCGCGATGGGGACGGAACTGCGGCGCAGAGGCGCGGTACTGGAACCCTTTTCCGAGCGCGTGAACCTGACCCGGCCGGAGCTGGTACAGGCGATCCACCGGGATTATCTGGATGCGGGCAGCGAGATTCTCTATGCCTGTACCTTCGGTGCAAATCCGATCAAGGTGAAAGATCAGGCCATCGAGCCTGTCATCAAAGCAGCGCTGCAAAATGCCCGCATTGCCGCAGCCGGAAAAGCGCGGACAGCGCTGGATATGGGTACGCTGGGCGAGCTGCTGGAGCCTTACGGCGATCTGCCGGAGGAAACTGCGGCGGAGGCCTTCCGCCGGATCCTGCGGGCAGGGCAGGACGCGGATCTGATCGTGCTGGAGACCCTGTTTGATCTCCGGGAGGCGCTGCTGGCTCTGGAAAGTGCAAAGGCGCTGTATCCGGAGAAACCCTGCTTTGTGACCATGACATTCCAGCTTTCCGGCAAAACGCTCACCGGCTGCACCCCGGCGGAGGCCGCCCGGGAGCTGAGCGCCGCAGGAGCGGACGCGGTGGGACTGAACTGCTCTCTTGGCCCGGTGGAAGCGCTGCCCCTGCTGCGCCAGATGCGGGAGCATACGGCGCTGCCGCTGATCGCCAAGCCCAATGCGGGTCTGCCGGATGCGGAGGGGCGCTATGCCATGTCCCCGGAGCAGTTTGCAGACGCCATGCTGCCGCTGTTTGACGCGGGAGCGCAGTATCTGGGCGGCTGCTGCGGCACGGACCCGGCCTATATCCGGGCACTGGCGGAGAGACTGGCATGACCTGGCTTCTCACATTTCTCACGGCTGCCGCCGCCGTGGTGTTCTGCGTCTGGAGCGGAGACGGGCGGGTTTACCGGCTGGAGCCGGAGCTGGATGGTCAGGGACTGGAAAAGCCGCTGGATCGGTTCTTCCGTCCGGGCAGAATGACCCGGAGGGACTGGCTGCTGGCTGCGATTCTCGCCGGGGTATTTCTGGTGGTGGATCTGATCGGTCTGGGCGATACCAAGGGCATTGAAAGCTGGCACACCTTTTCCGTGGGCGAATCCGTCACCATGGAGCTGGACAGACCTTCTGCAGTCAGCCGCATTCAGTATTACAGCGGGCCTACCGTGGGCAGCTATGTGTTCTCCTGGTCCTCCGACGGAGTGAACTGGGAAACGGAAACGGTGGAGCAGAACTACGTGCAGGTTCTGAAATGGGGCGAATTTGTCCCGGAGGAGCCGCTGCAGTCCGTCCGCTGGTTTCGCGTTACCGGCGCTGCGGAGGGCGTGATCCTTGGCGAGATCGCCCTGCGGGCGGAGGATGAGGAGCTGCTGTATACTGTCGGCGGTGAGGAGCTGACCGACGAGCAGGGAAATGTACCCCGGGAGAGCAGCTTCCGCAACAGCAGCTATTTCGATGAAATCTACCATGTGCGTACCGCGTGGGAGCATCTCACCGGTCACGCGGTTTATGAGGATACCCATCCCCCGCTGGGCAAGCTGATCATCGGACTGGGCATCCGCCTGTTTGGCATGACCCCCTTCGGATGGCGGTTCATGGGCGTGCTGTTCGGTGCGCTGATGCTGCCCGGCCTGTATTTCCTGCTGAAACGGATGACGGACAGCACCCGCGCCGCCTTCTGCGCTGCGGCTATCTACGGACTGGACTTCATGCACTATGCCCAGACACGGCTGGCCACCATCGACACCTACGGCGTGTTTTTCACGCTGATGATGTATCTGTTCTTCTTTGAATATTTCATCCAGCCCTTTACCGCGCCGCTGAAAAAGACCATGCCTTTGCTGGGACTCAGCGGACTGGGCTTTGCGCTGGGTGCGGCGGCTAAGTGGACCTGCGTGTTCGGCGGAGCGGGACTGGCCCTGCTGTGGGTGGTACGGCAGCTTCTGCAGCTGCGCTGGGAAAAACAGCGGAATCTGGGCGATCACTGGCGAAGCTGGCTTCCGGCCACGGTAGGCTGGAGCTGCGTGTTCTTTCTGCTCCTGCCGCTGCTGGCCTATCTGCTGAGCTATATCCCCTACGCGAAACCGGCGCAGGTTTCGGTGTTCAGCGTGGATTATCTGAAGCTGGTAGCGGATAATGTAAACTTTATGTACTCCTACCACAGCGAGCTGGAAGCCACCCATCCCTATCAGTCCGACTGGTGGATGTGGGTGCTGGATGTGCGGCCCATCCTCTACTATCTCCACTATTTCACGGAGGACCATTCGGTTCGCTCCGCCTTCGCTGCGTGGGGCAATCCGCTGATGTGGTGGACCGGACTGGGCGCCATGTTCATTCTGGCATGGAAGGCCGTCCGGGGTGATCGGATGAGCTGGTTTGTGCTGGCCGGGTATCTGAGTACCCTGCTGCCATGGGTGCTGGTGAAGCGCTGCGCCTTTATCTATCACTATTTCCCCTGCACCCTGTTCCTCATTCTGGGGATCGGCCGCCTGTTTGCCGATCAGGAACGGCGCGTAAGAAAGGCCTGGGCGGCACCGGCTATGCTGTGCGGCTGCCTTGTACTGTTCATCCTGTTTTACCCGGTGATGAGCGGCGTCACCTACACCTCAGACTATGGCAATGCGGTACTGCGCTGGTTTGCGGGTATGTGGCCGTTCTGAGGAAAAACAGATTTCCGGATGACCCCATTTTGCGGGTACACATAATATATGGAGGAAACGAAAATGAAAATTGCACTGGGAAGCGATCACGGCGGATTTGCCATGAAGGAAGCACTGAAAAAGTATCTGACCGAGAAGGGCGTGGAGTTTACCGATTTCGGCACCGATTCGGAAGCAAGCTGCGACTACCCGATCTACGCGGAGAAGGTCTGCAAGGCCGTCACCTCCGGCGAGTATGAGAAGGGCATCCTCTGCTGCGGTACCGGTATCGGCATGTCCATGGCGGCCAACAAGATCAAGGGCATCCGCTGCGCCTGCTGCGGCGACTGCTTCTCCGCAGAGATGACCCGCCGCCACAACGACGCCAATGTGCTGGCACTGGGCGGCCGCGTGCTGGGTCAGGGTCTGGCGGAAAAAATCGTGGGGATCTTTCTGGATACGCCCTTTGAAGGCGGCCGCCATGCCCGTCGCGTGGGCATGATCATGGATCTGGAGAAGTGAGAAAACCCGCCATTTACAGCGGCGGACGCAGGCTCAGAAAGATTCTGCGGTGGAGCGTTCCGGCGCTGCTGCTGTTGGCGGCAGCGCTGCTGGCTCTGCTTTTCCTGCTCCGCAGCTGGACGGTATACGACACGGACGGAGCGCACATCGTCCCGCCCTGGTCGGATTTGCGGGAAGAATGAAAAAATAACATAACTCTTGCATTTTCGGACAAAACCCGATAGAATAAAGCATTAACAAATTGTGAACAGGAGGAGTGCGAAATGAGAGCGTTCGGCGCATGGCAGGTGGGCATCAGTGACCCGACAGCGGCTGAGGCAATCTATCAGTCAGGCTGCTGCAAGAGGCTGACTGCCGCACTTCTCGCTGCCCGCGGTATTCGCACACCGGAGGCCGCCGCTGCGTTTCTGAGGGAGGATGCCGGACTGCTCCATGATCCCATGGAAATGGCGGATATGGACAAGGCGGTGCAGCGGATCCGTCTTGCCATTCAGCGGAAGGAGCGGGTCGCCGTATACGGGGATTACGACGTGGACGGACTGACCGCCTCCGCACTGATGAGTTCCTGGCTGCAGTCCAAGGGACTTCTATGCCATACCTACATTCCGGAACGTCTCACCGAGGGCTACGGCATCGGCGAGGACGCGCTGAACTGGCTGTCCGAGCAGGGTGTGACCCTGATGATTACGGTGGACTGCGGCGTGACGGCCATGGAGCAGGTAAAGCGGGCGGCGGAGCTTTCCATGGAGGTGGTGGTGACAGACCACCATGAGTGCATGACGGAGCTGCCGGAGGCCTGCGCGGTGGTGGATCCCCACCGGAAGGATGACAGCTATCCCTTTAAGGGACTGGCAGGCGTGGGCGTTGCTTTCAAGGTGATCTGCGCCTGCGAGGGAGCGGCTGCGGTTGACGCGCTGTTGGACAAATACGGAGCGCTGGTGGCGCTGGGCACCATCGCGGACATCATGCCCGTGACGGATGAGAACCGGGCGCTGATCCGCTGCGGCATTCAGATGCTGCGGACCCGTCCCTGCTACGGACTGGACAGCCTGATGCGGGAGATCAATCTGGATAAGAGCCGCATCGGGGGTACGGATATCAGCTTTGCGCTGGTGCCCAAGCTGAATGCGGCAGGGCGCATGGGCCGGGTGGGCACCGCATTTGCCCTTCTGATGGAGAAGGAACCGGACGCGGCCCAGCGTCTGGCGGCGGAGCTGTGCGCCATGAATGCGGAGCGGCGCAGCGTGGAGGACCGGGTCTATCAGGAGGCGCTGGCCATGGTGGGCGAGGGCCGTCACCCGGAGGAACCCATTGTGCTGGCATCGGAAAACTGGCATCAGGGGGTCAGCGGTATCGTGGCCTCCCGGCTGGCGGAACGGTTCGGCGTTCCTGCCGTCATCATCTGTCTGGAGGGTGACGAAGGGCGCGGCTCCTGCCGGAGCTACGGGGGATTCTGCATTTATGCGGCGCTGGAAGCGGCAAAAGAGGAACTGAGCAGCTTCGGCGGCCATGAGCTGGCAGCGGGACTGACACTGAAACGGGATCGGGTGGACGCATTCCGCCGCCGGATCGCCGAATTTTACCGCGCCCATGAGGGCGACCGGAGCCAGCTGAATGTGCTGGTGGATTTTGCCGTGGAGGATCTGAGCCTGCTGACGCTGGATGAGATCGAAGCCCTGAAACGGATGGCTCCCTGGGGCGTGGGGAATCCGCCGCCCAACCTGTGCATCCGGGATATGACCGTGGAGAATCTGGTTTCCATCGGCGGCGACAAGCATTTGAAGCTGGTGGGCAGCAAAAACGGGAAGCGATTTGACTGCGTGTTCTTCGGCGTCTCCGTGCGGGAACTGGGAATCAAGGTTGGCAGCCGGGTGGATCTGGCCTTTGAACCGGGCGTCAACGATTTCCGGGGGAACCGCAGCGTACAGCTGCTGCTGCGGGATGTGCGCCCTGCCCGGGTCAAGCGGGATATGTCTCTGGATGTGGCGGAGCGCTTCTTCGCGGGAGAACGGATGCTGCCCATGGAAAACGCCATGCTGCTGCCGGATCGGTCGGATATGGGCCGCATCTGGCGGTATCTGACCCGCCGTTCCCGCCGTTTCTCCGAAGAAATGGATTCTCTGCTGCCGGATATCGGCCTGCGGACCGGGATCGCGGCGCTGGGTCGCATCTGGGTCGCCCTGCGGGTCTTTGCTGAGCTGGAGCTGATCGAGCTGCGGGAGCATGACGGCCTGATGGATATTTACATTCCCCGTCCCGAGGGAAAAGCGGATCTGAATACATCCTCTTTGCTTTCTAAACTGCGCTGAAAAGGATCACTGCCGTATGGATGAGAAAAAAAGAATTGATGGTGCGGAGCCGTCGGCGGAAAGCGCCGGGATAGACGAAGTAGAGAAGCTCTACGACGAACTGGAAAAGCAGACTCTGCACGATAACCCCAATCTGAACCGGGCGCGGCTGCGGTCGGCATTTGAGTATGCCAGAAAGAAGCATGAGAAGCAGGTTCGGAAGGACGGGAGCCCTTATATCACCCATCCGCTGGCGGCAGCGATGGCCTGCACCCAGATGGGACTGGATGAGGACAGCATCATTGCCTGTCTGCTCCATGACACCATCGAGGATACGGACGCCACCCATGAAGAAGTGGCAAAACTGTTCGGTTCGCAGGTTGCGGATATCGTGGAGGGCGTGACCAAGCTGACACGGGTGGTCTATACCACCAAGGAAGAAGCGCAGATGGAAAATCTGCGTAAGATGCTGCTGGCCATGTCCAAGGATATCCGCGTGATCCTGATCAAGATCGCCGACCGGCTGCATAATATGCACACCATGAACTTCCAGTCTGAGGCCAAGCGCCGGGAAAAAGCACTGGAAACCATGGAAATCTATGCGCCGCTGGCGCACCGGCTGGGGATGCAGCGGGTCAAATGGGAGCTGGAGGATCTGAGCCTGATCTATCTGGATCCCATCGGCTATCAGGAAATCGTGGTGCAGCTGGACGCCCGCATGGAACAGCTCAGCGATTTCATGGACAACATTCAGGAACGGATCAAGCACCGGATGGAGGTGTCCGGCATCCGCTGCGAGGTATACGGCCGCCTGAAGCATATTTACAGCATATACCGGAAGATGGTGAACCAGAATAAGAAATTCGACGAGGTGCTGGATCTCTGCGCCTTCCGGGTGGTAGTGGACACGATTCCGGACTGCTATAATGTGCTGGGTCACATCCACGACCTGTTCAACCCCATTCCCGGCCGGTTCAAGGACTATATCGCCACACCAAAGCCGAATATGTATCAGTCCATCCATACCTCCGTCATCGGCACCGAGGGCATCCCCTTCGAGGTGCAGATCCGCACCGCCGAAATGCACCACACCGCCGAGTACGGCGTGGCTGCTCACTGGAAGTATAAGGACGGGATCGCCGGCGCGGCGGATGAGGAGAAATTCGAGTGGATCCGAAGTCTGCTGGAGGCCCAGCAGGACACGGAGGCTCCGGAATTTATCTCCGAGCTGAAAGTGGATATGTTCTCCGATGAGGTGTTTGTATTTACCCCCAAGGGCGATGTAATCAATCTCCCTGCCGGAGCAACCCCCATCGATTTTGCCTATTCCATCCACTCACAGGTAGGTAACCATATGACCGGCGCCAAGGTCAACGGCCGCATCGTGTCCTTTGACCGGGTGCTGGACAACGGTGACATCGTGGAGGTCAGCACCTCCCCCACCGCCAAAGGCCCCGCCAGAGACTGGATCAGCATGGCCAAATCCTCCGCTGCCCGTGCGAAGATCCGCCAGTGGTTCAAGAAGGAGAAGCGGGAGGAGAATATCATCCGGGGCCGCAGCGCCATGGAAGCCGCGCTGAAGCACAGCGGCATCCATGCGGATACGCTGAATGACCCGGAGATCATGACGCCGGTGCTGAAAAAGCTGGCCGTCACGGGCATGGATGATCTGTTTGCCTCCGTAGGCTACGGCGGCATGACCACCGTCCGGGCGCTGAACCGGATCAAGGAAGAGGTCGCCAAGGTTCAGAAGCAGGAGAAGGCGCTGCAGCCGGAGGATCTGCTGAAAAAGCCGCCCGTCACGGAAAAGGGCGTGGACGGCATTCTGGTAGGCGATCTGGACAACTGCCTTGTGAAATTTTCCCGCTGCTGCACCCCGGTTCCCGGGGATACGGTGGTGGGCTTCATCACCAAGGGTTTCGGCGTTTCCGTCCATCGGCAGTCCTGCTCAAACTATCGGAAGGCCACTGAGGCGGATAAGGCCGCCGGCAGATGGGTACCCGTGCGCTGGGGCGATACCGGCGCCCGGCAGTACACCGCCGCCCTGACCATCACGGCGGAGGCTCGGCCGAATCTGATCGTGGATATCGTCACCGCGCTGAACGCGGATAAGATCGGCGTGACCTCTCTGAATATCCGGGAAATGCCGGACGGGGGCGCGCTGGCCTTCCTGTCCGTGCTGGTGCGGGATTCGGAGGCACTGAATGCCGCCATGCGTCACCTGCGGGGCATCCGCAGCGTCCGGGATGTGCAGCGCCCCGGTACGGAAGCGGAGCTGCCGGAGAAGAAAGGGGTATAAACCATGAGAGCGGTTCTGACCAGAGTAAAGAGCGCCACCGTCACCGTGGACGGGAAGGTGAGCGGCAGCATCGGACAGGGATATCTGGTGCTTCTGGGAATCAAGACCGGCGACACGGAGGATATGGCGGTGAAGCTGGCAGATAAGATCTGCGGGCTTCGCGTTTTTGAGGATGAAAGCGGAAAAATGAACCGTGGCCTCAGCGATGTAAACGGCAGTCTGCTGGTGGTAAGCCAGTTCACCCTGTACGGCAACTGTAAGCATGGCCGCAGACCGGAATTTTTGCAGGCGGCCAAAAGCACCGAGGCGATTCCGCTGTATGAACGCTTCCTGCAGCTCTGTACCGACCGGGGATTTCCGCCGGAGACCGGTATTTTCGGTGCGGAAATGCTGGTGGAGTCCGTGAATGACGGGCCGGTAACGCTGATTCTGGATACCGATACACTGTAAGGAGGACAGGGAAATGCCCTCTCCCCATGACGGAGCAGGGGAGAACCCCTGTGCGTTCCGCTGCGAAATCGTAAAGTAATATCATTTAGGAGCATATGATGCAGGTAAAAACTTTTTCCGTAGGACAGCTGGGCACCAACTGCTATGTGGTCACCGATGAAAAGACCCTCAGCTGCGCCGTGATCGACCCGGGCGCGGAGTCCGGACTGATTCTGAATTACATTGACGATAATCATCTGACCGTGAAGGCCATCTTCATCACCCACGGTCACTATGACCATACCGGTGCTGTGCCCTCCGTCTATGAGGCCACCAAGGCCACGGTTTACATTCACGCGCTGGATGTGAATAAAGAGGGCGTGGATAATGATCTGAAATACAGAGGCGGCGATGAGCTGTGCTTCTATAAAGAAGGCGACCTGATTCCCGTGGGCGGACTGGAGTTTCATGTGATGGAAACGCCGGGTCACAGCCGGGGCAGCGTGACACTGCGCTGCGAGGACTGCCTGTTCACCGGCGATACCCTGTTCCGCGGCTCCTGCGGCCGCACCGATTTCCCCGGCGGCAGCAGAATTGCCATTATGGGTTCGCTGCGCCGTCTGGCCTCTCTGGAGGGGGACTTTGAGGTGTTCCCGGGGCATATGGATGCTACCAGTCTGGAGCGGGAACGCCGCTACAACCCCTATATGCTGGACGCCATGGGGGATCGGGACTGACCATGGAAATCAACCTGACCGGGCATGACTGCCGCTATGCGGTGGAACAGGCCATGCTGTCCTTCCTGCCGGAGCTGTTTGCAGGGGAAGGAAAGCTGGAAAGCCGCTTTTCCGAAGAAGGCAGCGCGGAAGCGCTGCTGACCGCGGGAGGCCGGACGACCATCGGCTGTGCGGAAGCGTCCGCTCCGCTGCCGGAGGAGCCGCTGCTGCGGGAGCGGGAGAAACAGAAGCTGGTGAAGCTCAGCGTTTACCGTGCGGCCACGGCGTTCAGCGGCGTGCAGCCGCCCTGGGGCAGCCTGACCGGTGTGCGTCCCGGCAAGCTGGCGGCCCGCCGTCTGCGGGAGAACGGCAGGAACCGGGCGGACGCGATTCGCTGGCTGGAATCGGAATACGATGTGACGCCGAAACGGGCGGAGCTTTGCGCGGACGCTGCGCTGGCGGGTCTGCGGGTCACGGAGCAGCTGGCGGAAAAGGACATTATTCTATATGTGGGGATCCCGTTCTGCCCGACCCGCTGCGCCTATTGCTCCTTTGTCAGCCATAGCGTGGAGAAATCGCTGAAGCTGGTGGAGCCTTATGTGGAGGCGCTGCAGCGGGAGATCCGGGGCGCTGCCGCCCTTTGCAGGGATGCGGGTCTGCGGGTCCGGGCGGTGTACTGGGGCGGCGGAACGCCTACCACCCTCAGCGCGGAGCAGCTGCGCAGCACCATCGGCTGCCTCAGCGAAGCTTTTGATTTCAGCGCCAATCTGGAATATACGGTGGAGGCCGGTCGGCCGGATACCATTACGAAGGAAAAGCTGCTGGCTCTGCGGGACGGGGGCGTGACCCGTATCAGCATCAATCCCCAGACCATGCAGGATCGGGTGCTGCAGGCCATCGGCCGCCGCCATACGGTACAGCAGATCTATGACGGTTATGCGCTGGCACGGGACACCATGGATACCCAGATCAACATGGATCTGATCGCCGGTCTGCCGGAGGACAGCAGGGCGGATTTTCGCCGCAGTCTGGAAGCGGTGCTGGCGCTGGACCCGGAGAATGTGACCGTTCACACCCTGACGAAAAAACGGGGCGCTGATCTGAACAGCATGGAGCTGGAAGGTCTGGACGGGGATACGGTAGGCGGTATGCTGGATGACAGCTTTCTGCTGCTTCCGCAGGCGGGTCATCGGCCCTATTACCTCTATCGTCAGAAGTTCTCCGCCGGCGGCTATGAGAATGTGGGCTGGGCAAAACCGGACACGGACTGCTTCTACAATGTGGCCATGATGGAGGAACTTTGCACCGTTCTGAGTCTGGGCGCCGGCGGTGCAACGAAACGGATGCTGCCAGGCGGGAAAATCCTGCGCTGCTTTAATAAGAAATATCCCTATGAATACATCGCCGCAGTGGATGCCTCTCTGGAAGAAAAAAGAGCGTTGTTTTTCGGAGAAAAGTGAGGGAAAAACCGGAAATTCCGCGAATTGGCATTTACAATCCGCTGAAAAATCGTTATAATCAGAGCAGTACACGGGCTTGGCGGTTTCAGCCGCCGGGGTATTACAGGATCGGAGGGATATTATGGCGAATTCCATCATTACGATCTCAAGAGAGTTCGGAACCGGAGCGCGGGTTATCGGTCGGGAACTGGCAGCATTGCTGGGTTATGGCTATTATGACCGTGCGCTGATTGAAATGTCCGCAGAAAAAAGCGGTCTCAGTGAGGAATTTATTGAGCGCACGGAGGAAAAAGCCTCCAACAGTTTCCTGTATAATCTGGCAACCGCAGCCTACATCACATCGGATCTGACTGCAGAGTACACCATGCCGGTGAATGACCGGGCGTTTCTGGTGCAGTCGGATGTGATCCGGGATATCGCCCGCAGCGGAAACGGCGTCATTGTTGGTCGCTGCGCCGATTTCGTACTGAAAGACCATCCCAGCCTGCTGCGCGTGTTCATCTTTGCCAATAAGGCAGACCGGGTGAACCGCATTGTCAACGAGTACGGGCAGGATCCCAAGAATGCGGAAAGCGTTCTCACCAAGATCGACAAGGGCCGCGCCAACTACCATAAGTTCTACACCGGTACAAACTGGCGCAATATGGATAACTACGATCTGTGCATCAATACCTCCACCACCGGCATTCAGGGCGCTGTCATGGCGATCAGGGCTGCTGCGGAGGAAAAGTTCGGCAAACAGGCATAAATAAAGCTTTGCCCCCCGGGACGGTACCTGCGTACGTCCCGGGGGCGTTTTTCTGCGTGAAAGCTGTCATGATGTGAAATTTTTCATGCTTCGCTTTTCACGATATCCTCTTTTTTCAGACAGAGCAGATCCTCTCTGGTGGGAGCTTCCAGCTGTGCCACGCGGTTGGCCTGCGCCTGTACCGCGTGTTCAAAGATATTACGGACATCGCGGGCATTGCCGAAGTTTTCGTCCCGGTTTTCATACAGATCACGAAACAGGTCTATGCAGAATTTTTCGGCTTCCTCGTCCGGCTGGTATTGGTTCTTTTTACACTGCATCCGGAAAATCTCCATCAGCTCATCGCCGTTGTAGTCCTCAAAGTTAAAGTATTTTCCGAATCGGCTCTCCAAGCCGGGGTTGGAGCTGATGAAACGCTCCATCGGCTCCGGATAACCGGCGACAATGACCACCAGATCCTCCCGCATATCCTCCATGGCCTTCAGAATGGTACTGATGGCTTCCTGACCGAAGTCGTTGCCGCTGCCGTCCGGTACCAGTGAGTAAGCTTCGTCCACAAAGAGGATGCCGCCCTGCGCCTTTTTCACGGCCTCCATGGTTTTCAGCGCCGTCTGCCCCACATAGCCTGCGACCAAACCGCTGCGATCCACTTCCAGCATCTTGTCCGTTTCCAAAACGCCGATGGAGCGGTAAAGTCGCGCCAGCAGACGGGCAACGGTGGTTTTGCCGGTGCCCGGATTGCCGGTGAATACCATGTGCAGACTCAGCTCCGGCGTGGCAAGGCCCTGCTCCTGCCGCAGCTTGCGGACTTTGATCAGGTTGATGAGACTGCGAACATCCTTTTTGATCTGGGTGAGGCCCACCAGACTGTCCAGTTCTTCCAGCAGCTTGTCCAGATTCTCCGGCGGCCTGACTTCTTCGGCCTGCGGCGCATCCGCCGGGGCCTGTTCGCTCACCTGCGCGGCGGGTGTGCTGTGTGCGGAGGAAGGCCTGGGGGTAAAACCCAGAGGATTATTCGATTGCAGAACGGCCTCCAGCAGCTTCCCGGTTTCGGAGATAAAGGCGTTTTCCGTTTCGACAGACAGACTGGGGTCGCACACGCGGCGCATCAGCTCCTGACAGAATGCCAACAGGGCTTCTGCCGCATCCTTTCGTGTCAGAACCAGCACACGGAAGAAATCGGGCACTGCAAAACCCGGATATGCTGCTTCCGCAGATACCAGCTCCCAGTAAAGGGTAGAAGGCTTCGGCTGACCCTTGGCGTACAATGCGTCATAGACCTTGATATGGTTTTCAGTCAGGGTCTGTCCTTTCCAAAGACCAAGACAGAGATCCCGGCACAGCCGGTCGATCTGCGGAGCAAAGTCGTCATGGCCGATTTTTTTATGGATCAGGGCGGTTTTAATCAGGTAGTACCCGTGAAGCGTATCCAGATTCTGCGTGTTCAGCATATTGATTCCCCTGTTATGATGATGTTGTTCTCTATTATACATGCGGATGGGGAAATAACAATGGATTTTTTCGAAAAGTTCAAAAAAAGTGTTGACAAGAAAGAACATCCATGCTATATTGTGCAAGCTCTCAGCGGAGAGCGCGGGTTTCGTGCCTGCTGGTGTACCTTGTAAATTAAACAATG
>DCGQ01000012.1:11756-45177 GCA_002314635.1 Clostridiales bacterium UBA1774 | reverse complement strand
GGGGTAACTATGAGCGCGGTGTTTTTGAAGCTGGTCAATCTGAGCATCACGGCAAGCTGGCTGATACTGGCGGTTCTGGTGGCCCGGTTTCTGCTCCGAAAAGCGCCGAAATGGGTCTCCTGCCTTTTGTGGGCGCTGGTTGCGGTTCGATTGCTGTTCCCCTTTTCACTGGAAAGCCGGCTCAGTCTGGTGCCGGAAACGGAGCCGATTTCCGCACCCGCCGTGCAGCCGGTATCGGTCACGACGGAGGATCCGGCGGTGCAGGAAAGCAATGTCCACGCGGCAGAACAGGCCTCTGTTATCACGGCTGCGCCGACAGAGGATGCTGCTGCCGAGAATCCTCCCGCCGTTTCGAAGAATACGCAGAAGACCGACTGGATTTCTGTCTTGTCCGCTGTGTGGCTTGCGGGAGCGGCAGTGCTGGCTTGCTGGGGAATCGTCAGCTTTCTGCGGGTCAGGCGGGAAGTGGCCGCTTCGATTCCGGTAAGCGAAAATGTGATGGCCTGTGACGAGCTGCCCTCCCCATTCATCCTTGGCATTTTCAGGCCTGTCATCTATGTGCCGTCTTACCTGAACGGAGCCGATCTGGACTATGTGCTGACCCACGAGCGGGCGCACCTGCGTCGGCACGACCACTGGTGGAAGCCGCTGGGGTATCTGCTGCTGTGCGTCTACTGGTTTAACCCCCTCTGCTGGCTGGCCTATGTTCTGCTCTGCCGGGACATCGAAAGTGCCTGTGACGAAAGAGTTATCCGGGACATGAACAGAGCGGGCATGGCTGCCTATTCCCAGACGCTTCTGAATTGCAGTATGCCCGCAAAACGGATTTCCGTCTGCCCGCTGGCGTTTGGGGAAACCGGCGTAAAGGAACGGGTGAAAAACGTGCTGAACTACAGAAAACCGGCGTTCTGGGTGATCGCTGCTGCTTTGGCGGCCTGCATCGTGGTTGCGGTGTGTTTTCTGACCGATCCGAGCAAGGGGATTTCCACCCGTGAACTGGAAAAAATGGATCCGGAGCTGAAAGCAGCGCTGGAGGATTGTGACGCAATGGTGCGGGTGTACTTATATAAGGTTTTCCCCGTCAGTGCGGATGCTGCGAAGAATAACAGAACGGACAGCACCTTCGGCATTTCCTACAACCCGTGCGGGGACGGACTGTTGCTGGTCTTTGAGCTGCAGGAGGATTTCTTCGGCAATCTGAGCCGCTGCCGAAAGAATATGGTTCCGAATTATCACCTGTATATTCAGGTCTATCTGCCGCCGGAGCAGGTCGTCGGGCAGAATCCCATAACGGAGAATATCCTGCCCCGGTATGCCGATGGCAATGAGGAGCCGCCTGAGGATTATTACGATGGGTGGAACTACGGCTACTGGAAGGAATGGGCGGAGAACACCTCCATTGTAAAGGAAGCCTTTTTGTGTTTGAAGCTATGGGAGGCAGGCTCCGAAACGGAGGACGGCATCCGCTATGCGGTTTATACCCCCAAAATGCTGCATCTCCCTACGGCTACCGGATCCAAAGAGGGGATGAAGCTGACCTCTACGCTGCGGGAATACGCAAAAAGCTTCTCCAAGCCCGATATTGCCTACGGGATCGCCTATGGTATGTTGAACCCGGAGGACAAGGCACAGCGGGTCTGGTTCAATACAGAGGAAGCGGGCACGGTCTCCGGCATTAAGCCGTCTGCTGCACCGAAAACCACACCGCCAGCGGAGACGGATATTGTTGACCGGGCGGCAGAAAACACTCTTCCCGACGGCTGGCGGGAACTGACGCAGGAGGAGATCCAGACCGCCGCAGATGCGTTCCTGCCGCTCTATTCCTCGGAGAGCGCCGACGGACTGGTGAACTGCTGCTTCACCTCCCATTACGCAGACCCGAGAGACTTGAATCTGCGGGAGTTTCTGCGCTACTGCCCAAGCTCTGAGTCTGCAAATGAGGAGGAATACCGGGCGCTGGTAGTGACCGGACAGCTTTATACAGGCAGTCGCTGGAAAACCTTGTCCGAAATGCCCACTCCGCTGCACCGTTACCCGGCTGCGGAGGTGGACGCCGTGCTGCGGAAATTTTACGGCATCGGCCTCGATGATCTGAATGTGGACTACCGGGAAATGCTGATGTACCTGCCCGAAAGCGCCGCCTTCTTCAATGTAACCAGTGACTGGGGAGGTGGCACGTTTACACCGACCCACGGCGAAACGGACGGGCAGATCGTCATTCTCCGGAATGAATATGTGACTCTTACGCTGGAAAAGGACGGGGACAACTGGCTGATCCGCTCCTTCCTCTATGCAGACGGGACAGCGGACAATTTCGTTCCCACAGAGGTCGAGGGCAGAGAGAACCATAGCTGTTATCGTTTTGCCGAGTATGAATATGTGCTCAGCACTGCAGACCTGACCCTGTATGACGAGGTGAACGGAGCGGAATGCGGCAGCGTTGACATGGGGACACGCCTGTCCCTGCTGAGCGAAGCCTGCACCGCCTCCGGCGAGCTTTGGCTGCAGGTGCTCCCCCCGACGATGAAATCTTCCGATCAGAGTCCGGCGTGGATCCCTTTGGATAATGTCCGCGTTTGGACGGAGGAGCTGGCCGGGGAAACCCGCAGTCCATGGTATCTGCCCGCAGGCAGCAGCTATTGGTTCGCGGATTCCAAAAACTCGGAGCATTCGCCGGAAAGTACCGTATATCCGGAAAATGAACGAAGCACGAAGTATAATATGACCTGTTCGGTGGGTCAGCGGGAGGGCGATTATACTTATGTATACGCTTCCGGCAGAAGTGAGATGTGGGTTCTTACGAAAGACCTGCAGATCTCAGTCTCGGAAGACCCATTGCCGGAGACGGAATGTATCAGGGAGGCTCGGCAGCGGGCACAGGCAGCAGCACCGGCGGAAGAATGGGGTGCGGAGCTGGTCCATCTGTACCAAGACGGAGCCGAGGAAATTCATGTGTATTTCCCGGTTCAGGGCAGCGGAGACTATGTGTGCGTCCGCTATTCGCAGGAAATGGAATATCTGGCCACGGACTACATCCCGGAAAGCCAAGTGCCGCCGTATTATGAAGAAGGCTAAAAAAACCGGCATATTGGGAGTCAGACCTCCCAATATGCCGGATACGAAAAAGCAGAGGATTCTGTCTCAATACGAGACCGCTCCGTCCTTTTCATGAGTTCAGTTTGATGCGGAAATGTAGTTTTCGATTCTGGCATTGTCGTTTATGCAGACAGCATTCTTAGGGTCTCCAACCCGGAAACGGTAGATTGCATCGTAGTTCATTCTGGCACACATGGTCAGGGTGCCTTCCGAAGCATTGTATACCGCACTCCACAGAGTAGTGACATACCACGGATATTTTTTGTGTTTGTAATTCAGATGAACACGATTCAGCAGCTGCAGCGCTTCCGTTTCCGTCATAACACCGCTGCACTCTTCCAATGCGTCCTGCATCCGCGCATAGCGCTCCTGCCCTTCCGGGGTATCCGCTTTTCCATCGGGAGAAAGGAAGAAGTTGGTGACCGCCTGTGTCACAACGCCGGATTCATTTGTCTCTCCCCAAATGATGCGCATCTCGTTATCAATGTATTCGATGACACAGGAATTGCCTTTGGCATCGCTGAGTTGATAGTGATAGGAGCAGCCAAAAAGCATATCCTGCATATCGAAACCGGAAAGCAGCTCGACAGCCTCCTCTACATCGGCAGCTTTATCCAAAACCGCACGGATGGCAACAGTGGTTAAAATATCTTTCTTGCCGGTGTCCTGCGCTGTACCATCTGCTTTTACCTGCAGAACACCGATCGACAGTCCTTTTTCGTTTATGCCGTCCAACGGAATGTACGGAGCAAGCAACACTTGTAGACTGTTCGTCGCCGACCACGGCTTATTCAGGTCACCAAAAAGCATCATATTGGCATCAACCATCGACACGCTGGCATATCCATCAGCCGGGTCAGTCCAAACTACAAAACAAGGAGCGTCTTTATAATCAAAATTACGGCCCATCAGACGATTGCCGGACGTATCAGAACAGGTAAAAATGCTGCAGCCAAGCTCATCCAAATGAATGTCAAAGCTGCTTCTGCCAGACAAAATGTGGCCGGAACAATATGCCAAAAGATCAACAATGGAGCCACAACCCCGATTCAGCAGATCATCGATATCATAATCATAGGCGTAGTCCAGCATATAAATGTTGTCGCCCAGTTTTTCAACACTTTTGACGGTTTGCCACTGGTTGGCATAGAACGAATTGCCGAATTTCAGCTTCACCAGCTGATCCTCAAAAAATGAACCGGTCTTTTCAAAAACACTTTCATTTTCGGCTGCATAAACACTCAGCGAAGCAGATAACAGCAGCATCAGGGCAAGAATAATCGAAACAATACGTTTTTTCATATCCGAAACCACCAATAATATAAATTGTAAAAGCATTATAGCAAATACAACGGTAAATTGCAATAGCGTCCCGCCAAAAAATGACATTATTTCGGACTGTAGCGAATCATATCCGCTGAAAGCACCGCTGCGCCGGAATCCATCAATCGTTGATGTACATCGAACCTGCTCCGGTATAGCCGGTCAGCGAATCCAGAGCGGCTTTATCAAAGGTACACTCGGTAAAGTACACATAGCAGTCCTCATCCATCCAGAGCATATTACCGTTCAGATTCTTGAATGTGCATTCGGTAAAGGATGCAATACTGTCGCTGATGGAGAAGGCCGTATACGCTCCGCTGTCCCGGAAGGTACACTTTTCAAAGGTAACATTGGAATCGAAATAGATCTCCGCGCAGCCGTAGGAGCAGTCATGGGTCACGCAGTTCTCGCAATACACGCTGTTTGCGCCGCTGAGATAGAAGCCGTGGGCACCGCAGCCATAGAGGTCGCAGCCGATGACCTTGACGGAATAGGAGTCCGTAACGCCCAGCACATCACCGGCGCACACGCCCTGTTCCACCGTATGTCCCATGACCACATTTTTCAGCAGAATGTAGCTGCAGTCGTTCAGGGTCATCACATTGTAATAGCGCGGTTCGCTGACGATGACGGCAGGATTCCCCGCATCCTCGGAAACGATGGTCAGTCCGGAGATACCGCAAAGGATGAACTCGCTTTCTTCGCAGCTTCCACCGTAATGAATGCCGGGTTCGTTTTCGTATTCATACTCATAAGCGGGCACAAGATCCAGATTTTCGTTGAGCCATCGGGTCACATTGTACTCGCCGGGAGCCATGACGATGGTGGTATCGGAGGCAATGGCATCGGCAAACTCCTCCACGGTGGACACAAATACCGAGTTGATGCCGTAGCGGATCACATTGTCCAGACCGATCGCTTCATAGTCCACAAGCTGCCAGTCCAGCGTGTCGGAGTAGGGCGCGTCCAGGCCACGCGCATCCAGCTGCGCCTGACGCAGCTGCTCCAGCTCCGCTTCCGTGGTCAGGGTCACGCCGGCCTCGTTGAAAATCGTCTGAACCAGCTCAGCATCCTCCGGGTCTGCGCCGTAGTATACCGTTTCCGTGCCGTTTTCCTGGTCGTGAACGGTGAGAATTGCCAGCATATAATCGCTGGGGATCTCATCCTCGTACTTGGCAGCCACATCCGCAACGGCATTATAACCCGGGAACTGGGCGCAGAGACCGTATTCATCATCCTCACTGTAGAGGGTACGGAAGTCGCCGTCAGCGCCGATGGCAGACAGAGAATAATAGTTGGACGCATAACCGCTGCTGCCGGAGGTGACGATCAGGCCCTGCGTCCCCGCCAGCTCCTCATAGGTGCGGTAGTAGGTCTCGCCCAGCCAGCAAAGCTGCAGCCTGCCGTCTATTTCCTTGATGACCAGTTGATCATATGCCTCGCTCCAGTCATCGGTGCTGCGGATCCCCAGCGCCAGCTCGGGAACACCGTCATTTCCGCAGTCCAGATACGCATACTCCACGGACTGCAGCTTCCGCCAGTTTTCCGCCTCATAGTAAGGAGTAAGGATCCGCTCCACCAGCTCACAGAGCGTTCTGCCCTGACCGTCGGGAATCACCACCGTGTCATTGACGCTGTCCCAGATTCTGACCTCAAACCGGTCGCCGTAGACCCGCTCGCTGCCTGCAAGAAAGCGCTCGTACAGGCTCTGCTGCTCAACAGGGTCCGGTTCCGGTTCTGCCGTAACGGCAGGGGTCTCCTCCGGCGCGGATGTGGGAGCCGGTTCCGCTGTCACGGGCGGAGCCTGCGTGGGGGTGGAATTGGTGTTGTTCGTGGTTTCGCCGCCGCAGCCGGTCAGCAGCAGTGCCAGCAGGCAGAAAAGTCCCGCCAGCTTTTTCATGGTGTGTTTTTTCATTGATTCCTCCTGATCAGGGATTATCCTCTTTCTCGGTTCCGCAAAACCGGAGTTTTCATTGTACCCGCAAAGCAGCCGGATTGCAAGACAAAATCCGCTATTCGAAAAAGTGAGAGAAATACGCTGTGCCGCTTGCATTTCCACGCCCGATGCGATACTATATAAAATAGACAAAATAAAGCGGGAAATGAATGTTGATTATGGCAGAATCTATCAGGAAACCGGTTCCTCCGTACCGGTAGAGATTCTCCACGGCTGCATCGTGCCCAAGGACTTTGACAATCCGCTCTGCGCGAGCCGTCACTTATCCGCCCCGGATAAGGACCGGAGCAAAAAGTAAGTACAGCGCAGACCCGCAGTATTGACCGTAAAATTCAAAACCACACACATATCAAGGAGGGCAAGCCTATGGCCTGGTTTCAGGTAAGTTTCTATTCCCAATGCCTCTCGCACTCCGCCTATCTCAATGTGCTGCTGCCGGAAACGGCTTCCCGCGAAAAGCCTGTCCGCACGCTCTATCTGCTCAACGGGTATCGGGGCGACCATACGGACTGGCTGCTGAACACCGATGTAAACGGGATGTCCCGCACCTACAACTGTGCGATCGTCATGCCCGGCGGTGAAAACTCCAGCTATATCGACCACGCGGTCAGCGGCATCCGCTACGGTGAATTTGTGGGTAAGGAGCTGGTGGAGTTCACCCGGAAGATGTTCCCTGTGCTCAGCACGAAGCGGGAGGACACCGCCATTGCCGGTCTCAGCATGGGCGGGTACGGCGCTCTGCGTAACGGTCTCAAATACCACGAGACCTTCGGTTTCGTACTGCCGCTTTCCGCAGGCTTCATGGGCCCGGACTCCATTACGAATGATGTGACCCGCCGCCATTTTGAAGCCCGTTACGGTGACCCGGCCGCGTGGGACACCAACGAAGGCAACCCCGATTATCTGGCCAAAGCGCTGGTGGACAGCGGCGCACCCCTGCCCAAGCTCTACATCGCCTGCGGCTACAATGACCGGCTGTGCGTAACCAACCGGGCGTACCATCATTATCTGGATGAGATCGGCTTCCCCCACGTGTACGAGGAAGGCCCCGGCAGTCACGAGTGGTCCACATGGCGCTGGGCGCTGCCCCACGCGCTGGACTTCTGCGGCTGGTACACGGAAAACACCTTTGTGAACCCCATGATGGTGGAAATGCGGGACGAGCGGTATCTGGGCGAACAGTGGAAGGAGGCAAAATAAGATGGCACTGATTCAGGGCAGCTTCATGTCTGAAACGCTGGAACGGCAGGTAGGCTTTACCGCCATACTGCCGATTGACTCCTTCGGCCCGCCCATGGGCGGACAGGCAGCGGAACCCAAGCCGCTGCGTACCCTTTATCTGCTCCACGGCTATTCCGGAAACGGCATTTCCTGGCTGACCAGCTATGAAATGGGAAAAATGAGTAATGAGAACAATCTGGCCATTATCATGCCCAACGGGGAAAACCACTTCTACACCGATGATGATACCTTCGGCTACGGCTGGGGCGCTTTCATCGGCAAGGAACTGGTGGACTACACCCGCACGGTATTCCCCCTCTCCCGTGAGCCGGAGGACACCATGATCGGCGGCTTCTCCATGGGCGGCTACGGCGCTCTGCTGAACGGTCTGAAATACCGGGAGACCTTCGGCCATATCATTGCCATCAGTGCCGCGCTGATCACCATCGGTGCAGAGGAACAGCAGGATGACGGCTTCTTCATGGCGCTGTTCGGCAAAAAGGCAGAGGTTCCGGGCAGCCACCATGACCCGATGGCGCTGGCCTCCGCCGCGGTGGAAGCGGGCGGAAAGCTGCCGGACATCTTCCACGCCTGCGGCACGGAGGACTTCCTCCGGGCGCTGAATCTGAAAATGAAGGAGCATCTGGAGCGCATTTCCTATCCCGGCTATGTCTTTGAGGAGGACAAGGGCGGTCACGATATGCCCTTCTCTACCAAGTATCTTTTCCGCGGCGTGGCTCATGCCTGCGGCAGAGAGGTCTGAACGAATGCAAAAATCCCCGGAGCACGGCGAAAAGCACGATGCTCCGGGGATTTCTGTTCATGGATTCAGCGGCGGTTCAGTTCGGGATGCGCCGCGTGATAAGCTTCCTTCTGCTCATACATATAGGATTCGGCAATTTTCAGCAGTTCCTTTACCTTGTTCGCGCTGCCGTATTCGGAACCGATGCAGGCGATCAGTCCGTCGTTTTTCAGCAGGCTGCCGGACAGCTGAGCGGCACGCTGCTCAAAAAACGGTTTGGACACCCCTGCCATAATGACCACAAACTCGTCGCCGCTGATACGGAACACATCGTCCTTGCGGAAGCAGGAGATCAGCTTGTCGGCAAAGTCCGTGATCAGCTTATCGCCCGCGGCGTGCCCGTAGGTGTCGTTGGCGTGTTTCAGGCCGTTCACATCGGCGAAGATCACACCGGCCATCACGTCGGAGGAAGCGAGTTTATTGAGACGTTCATCATAGGCATACCGGTTCTGCAGTCCGGTCAGTACATCGTGGGTGGCCATATGGGAGGTGTACTGCCCGTCCCGCCGCAGCTTGCCCAGCTGTTCCGACTGGATCATCACGTACAGCACCACCAGCGACAGCATGGATGCGGGATACGCATAGGTAACTTCGGAATTGAACACATTGATGATCGCCACAACGCTGGGAATCAGGATGTACAGACCCGCAGCCGCAATGTCATGCGTGTTCAGCACTTTTGCATACCGGATAAAGATCAGCAGCGTCATCAGCGCCGCACCCACATTGGCCACCACATAGATATCATACCAGGGGCCTTCCTGATAACACCCGTTTTCATAGCTGAACAGTTTTCCGTTGATGCTGGTGATCAGGATAAACAGTGTGATAACCACAACGACAATACTGTACACCCTCAGAAGCGTGGAACCGACCCGCCTGCGTTCCCGGGCAATGGCGGTAAGATAAGCGATAAACTCACAGGCGATCACAAAGGTCAGCGCCATGGACAGGAAGGTACTGCCATACAGAACCGTGGTCAGCCGCATATGTCCCTCCAGAATCCACGAGACCATATCCGCCGCCATTCCTGCCATACAGGTAACGACCATCCACGCATAGCACCGGTTGCGGGGCGACCTGCCGTTTTCAAACAGGCTGCCGTAGAGCAGAACAATACCGATCAGAATAGACAGCGCCTCTGCGGCGATGATCGCATAGATATAACCGGCCTTGTCCGCCTGCCCGATGAGCGCCGTCTGATCTCCCGCCGCCGGAATATCCGTAAACTGAACCGAACCGAAGCCGACTTCTGCCGTATCGGTGGTCTGAATGATCTCCCCGTCCGGATTCACCGTGATGCTGATACCGTCATAGGTGCATTTCAGAATGCTGACCCGGTTCTGCACAGCCAGTGTGCAGCAGAGCTTGGCGTGCAGCTCGGTAACGGCCCGCCAGTCCCACGAGGGCAGGAACAGGATATCCGTATTCGGATCCATCCGGCTCACATACGCCGGGAAGTTGCTGTCATAGCAGATCAGATAGGAAACCGTCAGCTTATTCCCGTCAATCGTAATGGTGTGAGAGGGAATCTCCCCGTCACCCGGCTGATACCCGTCCTCCAGAACCGGAATCAGCTTGGTTTTCCGGTAAGAGCCGAGAATCTCGCCCTCATCGCTGATCCAGACGATCTTATTGTAGGATTTGGCGCCGCTGCTTGCCGCCCGGTTGTTCACATCCAGACCGATCAGCATATGAAGCCGGTTTTCCCGGGCAATCGCACAGCACTGTTCCAGAACCGAATCCTCTTCGATAGCGAGAATACAGAAATACTCCTCGCTGAACACCAGAATGCGTGCATCGCCTTCTGCGGCTTCTCTGGCTGCGGTTTTTACATTTTCCAGACAGGTCTCCGCCGGAAGCGTGGAGAAACTCAGATAATCTCCCACATAGGGGCCTGTGGTATACGCCACCCGCACCGTGCTCTGATATTCCACATTGGAATACAGGCAAAAAACGCCCACCAGCAGCAGAAGCGCATACACCCCTGCGGCGACCCCGGCATAGCGGGACTTTCTGTTCCGGATCGAAAAATGCAAAATGGCCAGGATCCAGAGGATCAGGAAGGACAGACTTACGGAACCGATCAGGCTTTCCGCCTGGATCAAAGCCGGCATATTGATAAACAGCATATCCACCCGGACCAGCGAAGGGAAGCGCAGCGCCGCAGCCAGCAGGTACAGCACCGTCCAGATCGCGGGGAAGGCCAGCGTTACATAGAAGCGATTCCATTTCCGGATCAGGGTTCCGTACAGCAGGAAAACGCCGTAGATCAGAATGCTCATCAGCGGGAACAGCAGGAAATACAGCCACGTAATATCCACCGCCGACAGGAACCTTACCAGATATCCGGCGCACAGCACCACCCATTCCAGTGCCAGCATCAGCTTGGAGCGATATTCGCCGGTCAGCACCAGAAATGCCAGAATCCAGATCGACCCGGCAAGTCCGGATTCCCATGTCAGACCCGGATGCCCCAGAATACCCAGCCCGAGAAAACCGACAGCCAGAAGCACCCAGTATATGAAATTTGGTTTTTTCGAGTTTGTGTTCTTCATTGATATACCCCATTGTCCGTATACCGGCAGACACGGTTTCAAGACGCGCTGTATATCGCAGGTTCAGCGCCCCACCGGTTAGATCATTATATCCTGAATTGTTTCTACTGACAAGGCTTTTTTCAGGAAAACCAGATATTTCCCCGGTTTTTATACGCCCCTCCCGCATTCCTCAAAAACACTCATATACCACGAATTATATAAATTGGCCTAAAATCTATATTGTCACATTTTAATAATCATCGACATTCCCATACGCCCTTGTTATAATATTTGCATAAAACCAATGTTTGAAAGGGGTTATAATTCGATGGCTATTCTGAATTTTACAATGTATTCCCAGATGCTTCATCGTCATACGGATGTGACGGCAATCGTTCCCGCGGAACCGCCCATGTTCCCCGGCGGCCCCAAATTCGATCCGGACGCCAAGCTGCGCACGATTTATCTGCTTCACGGCTATTCCGGCTCTCACTCCGACTGGCTTCACGGTTCCAATGTGCAGCAGTATGCTTCCGCACATCGGATCGCCATCATCTGCCCCAGTGCCGAAAACAGCTTCTATATTGATGATGCTGCCAGAGACGCGCTGTATGACCAGTATATCTGCAAGGAGCTGGTGGAGTTTACGCGCCGCCTGTTCCCCCTCAGCCGTGAGCGGAAGGATACCAGCATCGGCGGCCTCAGCATGGGCGGCTATGGTGCCATCCGCAACGGCCTGAAATACAATGACACCTTCGGCAACATCATCGCCCTTTCTTCCGCGCTCATCACCGACGGCATTTCCAAAATGCCCGATGACGCGGCTGAGAAAGCGCCCGCCGGCGGACAGGGCGGCATGGGCATGAGCCCCAGCTACTTCATCAGCTGCTTCGGCAAGCCCAGCCAGATCATCGGCTCCGATGTGGATCCCAAGGCGCTGGCCAAGAAGGTCATGGATGCCGGTGTCAACAAGCCGAACATCTATATGGCCTGCGGCAGCGAGGATTTCCTGATCGAGCCGAACCGGGATCTGCACAACTATCTGGAATCCATCGGCTACGATCACAAATACACGGAAGGCCACGGCACCCATGCGTGGGAATACTGGGATCCCCATATCCGCACGGCGATGGACTGGCTGGAAGAACTGGCAAAATAAACAGGAGGTTCAGGAAACATGCTTCGTAAAGTACAGGTTGAAAACGGTTGGGTGGAAGGTCTGCCTGCGGCAGACCCCCGCGTTACTTCTTTTAAGGGCATTCCCTATGCCGCACCCCCCGTGGGTGAAAACCGCTGGCGCGCTCCGCAGCCTGCAAAGGACTGGGAAGGCGTTCTGCAGGCTTACAAATTCGGCCCCATCTCCATGCAGCGTGTACCCGGCGCCGACCCGGACAACATTTACTCCCGGGAGTGGAATGTGGACACCTCGATTCAGATGGACGAGGACTGCCTGATGCTGAATGTGTGGACGCCTGCGAAAAAGGCAGACGAAAAGCTGCCTGTCTTTGTCTGGTATTTCGGCGGCGGCCTGCGGGAAGGCAACACCGCGGAAATGGAGTTTGACGGAGAACGCATCGCCCGCCGCGGCATTGTGGTGGTCACGGTCAACTATCGTCTGAATGTGTTCGGCTTCCTCTGCCATCCGGAGATCACCGCCGAATGCCCCGAGTTTCCCGGCAACTTCGGCTATCTGGATCAGCGTTTCGCTACCATGTGGGTCAAGCGGAACATTGCCGCCTTCGGCGGCGACCCGGACAATATGACCATCGGCGGTCAGTCCGCAGGCGGCGGCAGCGTCATGGCGCAGGTGGCCTCCCCCATGAACAAGGGTCTGTTCCAGAAGGCCATTGTGGACAGCGGCGTGGAATTTATGCCCTATCCGCCCTCCATGTTCGGCCCTGCGCTGACGCTTCAGGAGGGCGAAGCCTACGGCGTGAAATTCTTCGAGGAGCTGGGCGTGAAAACGCTGGCAGAGGCCCGGAAGATCGACGCTGTGACCCTGCGGGACAAGATGGCTGTTTCCAAGCAGCGCTTCGGCGTTGTGACGGACGGCAGATTCATCACCGGCCCCTCCAACGAGCTGTTCATCCGCAATGAAGTGAATCTGGTTCCCATGATGTTCGGCCATACCGCCACGGAGTTCCCCTCCACCCCCCACGCCAACACCGTGGAGGAGTTCGAGGCCTATGCCCGCGCCACCTTCGGCGAGGATGCCGATGAATTTCTGCAAATCTGCAGCTCCAGAGACGGTGCCGTCTCCGAGATGCTGTACAAATCTCAGGCGCAGCACATGGAGTTCTCCATCCGCAGCTTCGGCAAAATGAAGGCCAAGACCGGGGATAAGACGCCGTTCTACTACTGGATGTTCAATCCGGAAATGCCCGGCTGGGATAATCCCGGCGCGTTCCACTCCTCCGACCTGTGGTTCTTCTTTGAGACCCTTGCCAAGTGCTGGCGTCCCTTCAAGGGCAAGCACTACGATGTTGCCCGTCACATGTGCAACTACTGGGCCAACTTCATCCGCTCCGGCGACCCCAACGGCCCCGATGCCGACGGGCAGGATATGCCGCTCTGGAAGCCTTACACCGATGAGGATCCCTGGCGTATGTGGTTCGACGACACGGTTCACGCCGAGAACAAAGGGCCTTCCCGCCTGATGGAGTTCCTGGTCCGCAATTTCACAAAGAACAAGTAATTCCCTCCGGATAACCGCGGAAATCCCCGTTCCGATCAAAAGGAACGGGGATTTCCTGCTATATTTCGGATTCCCGACAGAACCCGGTGCTGCTTACTGCGGCTGAACGGGCCAGCTCTGAATCGGCACGTCCTCCGTATGGAAGGTCATTTCGCCGCTTACATTCTGGGCGATGATCCACTTAAGCCAGTTCTTGTTGTCCGTTTCCGGATAGTCCTCACGCAGGAACCAGCCGCGGGATTCCTTCCGCAGCAGAGATGCGCGGAAATGCAGCTCCGCTGCCAGAACCATGGCCTCCGCTTCGTGGCAGCTGAGCAGGCCGTGCAGATCCTCCGCTTTCAGGGTGGCGCTGAGCTCCTTTGCCTGCTTCACCAGCTCCAGCGCTGCCAGCATCCGGTCTTCCTTCATATAAACGGAGTTTTCCATGGGTGCCATGGCCTTCTGTACCAGCGCGATGACTTCCTTGGCGGTGCAGCCGGTCTCCCGCTCCAGCGGCGCATACAGGCGCTTGGCCTGTTCCTCCGCCTGTGCCTCTGCAATGGTGCCCCGCTCCGGCAGACCGGTTTCGGCGATGGCCTCCGCGCAGACCAGCGCCGCAAACACGGCGTTCAGAATGCCGGAGCCGCGGTTTCTTCCGGGAGGTGCGGGAACCGCGCCGGGAACGGCGGAGCCTGCATAGCTGCAGTCGCCGATGGCATACAGGCCCTTCATGCTGGTCTGCATATCATGACCCACGCGGATGGGAGACTGCTCGCCGATGAACATGGGGCAGACCTCCAGATCCTTGTCCACCTGCGCGCCGCTTTCATCGTTCAGCTCCCGGAACTTCTTGCCGTAGGGCTGCACGCCCAGCATGGGTTCGCCGCCGCCCTGCACCGCTGCCTGCGGGCCGAAATCCAGATGAACCGGCCCGTTTCCGGCCTTCATCTGCTGATACCACTCGCGGATGGCGGTGCTGTTGATATCCGTTTCCCGATGGGTCAGGAAGTTCTTCGTAATAAACTCGCCCTTGGCGTTGTACATATTGTTTTCGCCGAACACCACTTCATTGTGGCTGCGAACCCGCACAAGCTGGGCAAAGTTGCCGAATTCCACATTCCGCAGCTGGGCGCCGGCGCGATAGACCGCCGCCGTCCCGTCGCCTCTGCCGCTGGACCACATGGAACCGATCCGGTAGTTCTGGCTGCCGGTGGCCATGATCACATCTCTGGCGGAAATGGTGTAGAAGTCGTTTTCCAGAATGCTGTAGGCCGTGCCGCCGCAGACCTGACCGTTATCCGTCAGCAGGTCGGCAAGAACGGTCTTGTCCATAAAGCGCACGCCAAGGCTTTCGGCCTTTCTGCGGATCCGCACCGTAATGTCCAGATCCACCCGGATCATGGCGGTGAAGGGGCCGGTGGGCATCACATTGTAGCTGCCGTCCTCCCGCTTGGGCACATTCACGCCCCAGCCGCACAGGGTATCCAGTATTCCCTTGTTCATCGCCACATAGCGCATCATCATTTCCTGATCGCCCAGGAATGCGCCGATGGCATTGGCATGGAACGCGGCAAAGTCGATGGGTTTGACCCGCTCCGGATCAAAATACTGCAGCACGCCGCCGCCCTTGTTGGCTTTTCCGCCGAATCCGGCGGTCTGCTTCTCGATGACCAGCACATCTGCGTCCGGCATTCTTTCCTTCAGGCTGACAGCGCAGCTCAGGCCGCCCACACCGCCGCCGACGATGAGAATATCACAACGAAGCTCGTTTTTTCTGTACTCCATTTTACTTCCCTCCTCAGGCGTATTCCGGGAATGTCTGCAGCAGGTGTTCGCTGGCATAATCCGGCTTCACAAGGATGGCGCCCTTTTTGCACACAGACTGGCAATAGAAGCAGTGCTCGCAATCTTCCGGGTATTTGAAAATCGGCTGTTTCTTTTCCTCATCCCAACGAATGACATCTACAAAGCAGGCCTTATAGCACTGCTTGCAGCCAACGCATTTTTCCGGGTCGAACTCGATCCGGTGGTTCGTATAGATCATAGCCATCCCTCCTGTTAAATATATAATGCTATGATATTACCATTTTCTCTTTTATGCAATACGCACATTTTTGTAAGGTACTTTCCTTTTTGTAAGCGGCATGGTATACTGGATCGCAAAAGGGGGGCTTAACATGGCGGAAGGCGGTAAGAATCCCTATCAGTATGTGCGTCACTGTCTGATGGGAAAGTGGAAAATGTCGATTCTGCATTATATCCATTATGCCGGCGTCATGCGCTTCACCGAAGCGCTGCGAATCCTGCCCGTCACGGAAAAGGTTCTGGCAGAGCAGCTGCGGGAGCTGGTGGCAGACGGGTTGGTGGAGCGGATCCCCTATGAAACGCTCCCGCCCAAGGTGGAGTATGTTCTGACCGAGCTGGGCCGGGAGCTGATTCCCGCGCTGGACACGCTTTACATCTGGAGCATCCGCCGTTTGTACCAGCTTGGTGAGCATATCGACCCGGATGCGTTTCTGGCGCATGATATCCCGCCCTATTCCACCGAGCTGGCAGACATTTACCGGAAGCTGGGCGTTGCCGCAGGCGAAGCCGAACCGGAGCAAGGTCAGGAGTGTGATTGAATGAATATGACCACAGCCGAGCTGGAGGCATTTCGGCCTCTGGCGCAGTCTCTGCTGCTGTATATCCTTAGCTGCTGTGTGGTTCACGGCATCTGCTACTATATGCTGTTCCGGAAAGCCGGGCAGAAGGGCGGAACGGCGCTGATTCCCTTTTACAGCATTTATCAGCGTTTCCGTATGGGCTGGAGCACCAACTGGCTCTGGGCGCTCTGTTTTTTCATCGGGCTGTCCTGCCTCGGCTTCTTTTTGGATTCCGCCTTCGTGTCCATCTTCTCGCTGCTGTCCCTTCTGGCCTGTCTTGGCATTGAGATGGTGCTGCAATACCACATGGGCCGCGCCTTCGGATGGGGGGTATTCCCCAGCATTCTGCTGTGCCTGCTGAATCCCATCGTTCTCCCGGTTCTGGCCTTTTTCGGCAAGACCTACAAAGGGCCGGACTGCGGCAAAACCGCCGCGCCCCGGCGCAAAAAGTGAGAAATCCGGCCGACTTCTTTCTCGGAAGTCGGCCGGAGTCTGTCAACCCGGAATATTCACGTTGATCCCGTTCACCGTCACATCATTTTCCGCCGGGATCAGCAGATACTTTTTCCCGTCAATGACCCTTGTTTCGATCAGATAGCTGTTTTCCGCTGAGGCCGTGACCCGGATCTCCGGCGTACACACCTCGAATTTTTTGCTTTCCACGATGTTGTTCGGGTCCAGAACCGCACGCTGGCCGTACTGCTTCTCGCATTCGGACTTGAAGGCCTCCACCTTGTCCGCATGGACGCCGCTGGCGGTCAGAATACCGCCGACCTGCTCAATGGTCAGATCCAGCCGCTCCGGTTCCCCGCTCTCCTTGTGCTCCTCGATCCGGCTGCGGATCTGATCATGTACCGCCTGCACCACATCATAGCTGCATTCCTGCTGCAGCGCGTCTGTCAGCGCCGTGTCAAACACGGTGCGCTGCTCCGGCGCAGACATGGGCGGTTCCACCCTGAACAGCACATCGATCAGCTCCTGATGCAGCTGCGCGGGGGTGCGGCTGTACAGCAGCGCATTGTAGATATTTGCCCGTCTGTCATCGAATGTGGGAAACAGGAACCCCACCTCCGGCGGTGCCACCACATTCCCGGTGGACGCGGCATGAAAAGCGTTCTCATCCCGGTCGAACCGCAGCTGCAGCCCCGGATCCTTCACCGGGCAGATGCTGCAGACGAAATACCGATACACATACTCGGAAGCGTCCTCCAGCTCCGCATCGTCCTTGCCCCGATAGGGAACATCGTAGGTATCGGAGGCCAGCAGGATCAGATAATTGGAATCCCCCATGTCCAGTGCCTCGATGATGCTGCGATACAGGGTCTCCCTCGCTTCCCGATCCTCCAGACAGGACTCCCGCAGCGCCTGCAGAAGCCGGTGTTCCTCGCTGTCCGCCACCTGCGCGGTCTCGAACACGATGTCGATCAGGTTGCGGCCCAGTGTACCGGACAGGGATTTTTTCAGAAGATTCAGATACATCTCCTGTTCTTCCTGCGTCATCAGGCCAAAACCGCTGTCAATATACGAGATGATCTCCCGGTTGCTGCCCACATAGCAGCCGTAAACCCGGTCAATGCTGCTTTTGTCCGGCCGGAATCTGCGCCGGATCTCACTGATTTCCTTTTGATTCATATACCGTTTTTCCTCAGTTTTCAGAATGATACCGGGGGGACATCCGTCCCCCCGTCATGCGTCTCAATGTTTCTCAGTTCAGAGATTTTTTGATCGTCAGGATGTTTTTGCCGTTTTCGTAGCTGTATTCCACGCTGTCCATGCTCTTTTTCACCATCAGGATGCCCAGACCGCCTTCCCGCTCCAGCAGAGAATCCGCGTCTGTATCCGCGTCCTCTTTTGCCAGCGGATCAAAGGGCTTGCCGCCGTCCATAAACTGAATGGTGATCCGCATGTTGTCGGGATCCACCTCGCAGCGGATCTCCGCATCTCCGACTTCCGGGTGATACGCATAATTGGAGATATTGCTGAAAATCTCCTCCACGGCAATGTCGATCTGCATCTGTGCTCGCATGGGGCAATCGCAGGCTTCCAGTTCCTCGTCTATAAATCCCTGCACACGCTCCAGCTCATCGTTTTCTGCCGGAACCGTAATACTCTTCATGCTCTGTCCTCCGTATTCCGTATTCGTTGAACTGTTCCGATCCTACAAATCCGGATCGGCAGCGAGTGGATTACTCCAGCTTCAGCAGACCGATAAAGCCGGTCATTTCAAATACTTCCGTGACCATCTTGTTTACATTCGTCAGAACAAGCTCGCCGCCCTTTTTCTGCATGGTGACATGCAGCCGCTTCAGAATCCGCAGACCGGCGGAGGAAACATACTCCAACTGTGCCATATTCAGAATGACCTTATCAAAGCGCTGTGCCGTTTCGTTAAAAATTGCCTCAGCGTCTGCGGAGGTGACCATATCCAGCCGACCTTCCAGAAGCAGTTCTCCGGTCGTATCGTGCTTTACAAGTTTGATCGTCATTGTATATCTCCCTTTCAATATTATTCTGTGTAAACAGGTCTCTATGCTCCGATGTCAGCGCATCGGCGGGGTGGGTTCCTGTTTTTTCTTCGGCTCCGCGGCTGCGGCCTTCTGGGGATTGCGGCTCTGGGCAAGCTGTTTTGCCAGACTGCCGTCGTCGATCCGGCGCAGGAGAGAATCCGGATGCTGCGCCGCTTCTTTCCGGAAATCCGCGTTCTGCATCAGCAGACCGGTCATTCCCTCTGCCGTTGCCCCCGCAGGCGGAATCTGCTGCGACGCCAGTTTTCCCACCAGCACCTGCGCCGCCAGCAGCGCAGTCTGTTCTTCGGAGAATCTTGCTCCCCGCTGGGTCAGATGTTCCCGGGCTTCCCGACCGATCCTCACCGCTCTGGCCGCCTGCACGGTTCTCTCCACCAGCGGCGCAGGCGCTTTCGGTTCCCGTAGTGCATTGCGAAGCTTTCCCTGCATCTTCATTTCATCCATAATCTTATTCCTCTAAAAACCTTTTCAGTTGTTCTCTGGCACGATGAAGTATGACCTTCACATTACTCTCTGACTTGTCCATCATCGCGGCGATCTGTCTGACCGTCAGGTTCTGCATATAGAACAAATACACCGCCTGCCGATAGTCGGGCGAAAGTCTGCGGATCGCGGCACGGAGATCCATGATTTCCTCGCGTGGCGACCCGACTGCCGGGTCTGCCGCGATTTCCTCATTCAGCTCCGAATTGTTTCCGCGCTTTCGCAGCATGGTCTTGGCCGCGTTGATCGTCACACGGATCAGCCACGCTTTCCGATGCTCCTCGCTCTCGAAGCCCTCCTCGCGCCGAAAATAGGCAAGGAAGGTTTCCTCATACACATCCTCCGCATCCTCTGGGTTCTTCATGTAGTTCGATGCGATTCCATATACCATGTCCGAATATGTCTTTACGACGGTTTCCGCATCCGTTTTCTACACCCCCAATACTTCCGAACAAAGGAAAAGGTTACAGGCACGGCAAACAGTTCCGGCAGCCGCACACCGTCCTGCGGATTGATTATAACACACCTTTTCGCAAAAGTGAATTAAAATCTTATCGGCTCTGATTGATTTCGCTTGTGTTTTTCGGTTTAATTTAGTATAATGCAAAAGAAAATGATTAAATGGGGTATGATACCATGAAAGAGCTTCTATGGCTGAATGCCTGCGTCCGTCACGATTCCCGCACGGAAAAGCTGACCCGCCGGTTTCTGCTGTCCGCCAAGGCGGATTTCAGCATCCGGGAGGTGCGGGTAGGAGAGCTGGGACTTCTGCCGCTGGACGAGGCTTCCCTGCGCCGGCGCGATCTGGATATTCAGGCCGGGCGGCTGGATGCTTCCGCCTATGCGCCTGCCAGAGCCTTTGCGGAGGCGGACGAGCTTCTGATTTCCGCGCCCTACTGGGATGCGTCCTTCCCTGCCGCGCTGAAAATCTATCTGGAAAACATCTGCGTGAACGGCGTCACCTTTGCCTACGGGGAGGGTGGTTCGCTGGTGAAAAAATGCCGTGCGGACAGGCTTACCTACATCACCACTTCCGGCGGGTTTCTCCCGGCCGTTCCCAGCGTAAAGCTGTATCTGCAGGAGCTTTGCACCCTGTTCAGCATCGGCACGCTGGATTTTCATGCGGTTCCCGGTCTGGATGTGTTTCCCGATCAGGTGGATCGTATGCTGGAAACCGCGCTGTCCGATATGCTCCGCGGCGAAGGCTGAGCCTTCCGCGATAAGCCGTCCTTTCCTTAGTTTTGAGCGTTTTGTTGTTTGTTTATTTAAATTAGCAAGGTGGTGGACAGAATGCAGGAACCCGACCGTTCCAAACGATATTCGATCCTTCGTTACAGCATCGCCTCCGGCATTGTTGTCATTCTCATGGCTGTTTTTACGGTGCTTCTGTTTCGTTATATGGAGCGTTCCATTCATAACGAGCGCCGAATCTATCTGGCAACGCAGACCTCCACCGCGTCCAGCCTGATTATCGAAACCATGTCCCAGTATTCGAACTATGCGGGCATCTGCGCCAGTTCGATTTCCAGGGAGCTGCAGCCCGGTACGGAGCTGTACCCGTTTCTGGATGCTGTCGCGGAAAAGCTGTATCTGAAGGGCGCACGGATGCTGCTGGTAGACCGGGAATGCACCTGGTACAGCGCGGACAGCACCTGCGGCCGGATCACCGCAGTCCGCGAATACGAAAATGATACGCCGGACAGCAGCGTGTATATGACCACCGGCGTGGATGTGGCTCAGGAAAGCATGGTGTTCCGTGTCCGCCTGCCGGAGCCGATTCCGGTCACGGTGAACGGGCATGAGGTGGAGATTCTGTACTGCGCCGCCGTACTCTACATGGATATGCTGCAGGATCAGCTGGCCGCCGCAGTTCCCTACACCTGCAACCGCTTTATCCTTGACGAAAACGGACTGATGCTGTATCGGAAATTCGATCTGGGGATCCTGCTCAACGGCAGTAATGTGTTCTCCAAATACTCCCGGGTGGATTTTCTGTTCGGCGATTCCGGGTATGACCTTCTGCAAAGCCTGCAAAACGGTCAGATCTCAGTCGGCGAGTTTTCGCTGAAAGACACCCGTTATTTCATCTGCACCGCCCCGCTGCAAATCAACAACTGGTATATGTCCTACGTGCTGGAGTCAGATACGCTGAATTCCGGCTCCTATCTGGCGCCCATGGTGCTGTACATCTCCGGGATCTGTCTGCTGCTGGCCATCGCCATCATGTCCGCCGTGCTGCTCCTGCTGCGGATCCGCAGCAACCGGCAGCAGCTTGAGGTTCAGCGGCAGGCCAACGTGATGCTGGAGCAGGCTTCCAACGCGAAAACCGAATTTCTCTCCAATATGTCCCACGATATCCGCACCCCGATCAACGGCATCATGGGCATGACCATGCTGGCTCAGCGGGAAAACAACCCGCCCAAGACGCAGGACTGCCTGCAGAAGATCGACAGTGCCTCCCGGCATCTGCTGTCTCTCGTGAACGATGTGCTGGATATGAGCAGCATCGAAAGCGGCAAGATCACCATCGCGCAGAAGCCGGTTCATCTCCCCTCCCTGCTGCAGAACTGCCTGATTCTGGTGCAGGGGCAGCTGCAGAATCGGAAGCTCCGGCTGATCACCGAGTTTGCGTCCTTTTCCTGTCCCAATGTGCTGGCAGATGAGCTGCATATCCGCCGCGTCCTGCAGAATATTCTGAGCAACGCCGTGAAATATACGCCGGATGGCGGAACCATTTGGTTCCGCGCACAGGAGGTTCCGGCGGAGGACTCGGAGCTGCGGATTCGTTTCCAGGTGGAAGATACGGGTCTGGGCATGAAGCCGGATTTTCTGGAACACATCTGGGATCGTTTCTCGCAGGAGGACGGCGGCTCCCGCACCGATTATAAGGGCACCGGTCTGGGAATGTCCATCACCAAGCGCTATGTGGATCTGATGGGCGGAACCATCACCGTCACCAGCGAATATGAACACGGCAGCGTATTCACCGTGGAGCTTCCCTTCGCCCGTTCCGGGGAGCAGGCCGCCGCCCCGGTGCTGCCGGTGATCAAAACCAATATCCGCGGCGCAAAAATCCTGCTGGTGGAGGACAATCCGCTGAACATGACCATCGCCCGAGAGCTGTTGGAGGACGAGGGTGCTGTCATTGCGGAAGCGGAAAACGGTCAGGAGGCACTGGATGTTTTCCGGAACAGCCAGCCCGACACCTTCGACATGATCCTGATGGATATCATGATGCCGGTAATGAACGGATTGCAGGCCTGCCGGGCCATCCGCAGTCTGGATCGGAACGATGCGCGGACCATCCCCATTATTGCCATGACAGCCAACGCCTTTGAAGAAGATATTCAGAACACCCGGGACGCCGGCATGAACGCACACCTGTCGAAGCCCATCGACCTGCCCTCCATGCTGCAAACGCTCTCCGCATTTTACCATGGAAAGGATGGATTGGAATGAAGCACAGAACGCTTCGTTATTTCGCTCTGGTTATGGCGGTTCTTCTGCTGCTGCCGCTGTCTGCCTGTGGGAAACGCACCCCCAAGCAGGACACCTCCCCGCTGACCATGTATGTAGGTCTGGGAAATACCGGCACCGGCTATTACGAAAAGCTGAGGGACGAGATTTTTGCGGCCACCGGCGTGAAGCTGAACTTTGTTTACAGCAGAACGCTGGACACCACCACCCAGATTTTCGACTGCATCCGCAGCTACGATCTGCCCGCCGACATTGTGATGACCGCCATGGCGGCAGACGAGGAAGCGCAGAAGGGCGCATTTCTGGATCTTGCCGCTTACACCAATGTGCCCGACCTGTTTACGACCACCCGCGTCCAGAGTCTTTCCGTAGACGGTGCCGTGTATCAGCTGCCCTTCACCTCCCGGCTGATCGGCATCGAGTACAACCGGACGCTGATGGAGGAAATGGATTGGGAGCTGCCGGAAAGCTTTGAGGATATGGTGGCGCTGAAGGCCAAGGCAGAGGCTGCCGGTTATCCCTTCGCCGTCTCCGGCGGCGTAGCGACCGGTCACGGCTTCAACTACCTGTTTCATCTGATGGGTTCCCAGTACCTTTCCACGCCGGACGGCAGCGCATGGTTCCGTGGCTTCCGCAGCGGAACCGAGAGCATTGACCGGTTCGCCGCCGCAGCCGACTACTTCCGCCGTTATGCGGAGGCCGGTCTGTTCGGCAGCATCCATACGCAGGACTGGGCCGCGTCCAACGAATTCTGCCAGACAAGGGCGCTGTTCTACTATAATATTATCAACGATACCTATTCCTATGACGGCTTCCGCTATAACGCAGACGGGACGCTGTACGGTGCGGAATACGGTGCGGACGGGCTTCCCAAGGCGGAGAAGGATTCAAACGGCAGCGTGGTGCTGCTGGACGGCAGCTATGTGCTGTACGATCCGGAAAACGAAAACCATCAGGGTCTGACCCGGTATACGATTCCCGGCGCACAGATCCTGCACGATGAATACGGCTCCATGCCGTGGATCAGCGAAAACGGCTCCTCCAACTGCTATACCGCTTATGACAATATGCTGGTCGGGTTGGATAAAAAGCTGGGGAATCCGGATCAGCAGCAGAGACTTGCCGATGCGGTCAAGGTACTGACCTTCATGGCCACCAAAACCGCGACAGACCTGTTTTCAGACCTGTACGCGGACGGCTATGTGGCGCTGACCGGGTTCCAGATCGACGATACCCGTATGTATCGCGATTATGCCGAGCATATCAAAAGCGGTTATCTGGCAAACTGGTTCTACAACTATTTTGATACGGATGCCATTGTGAACGTGGGACAGCTGGTAAACGATTATCTGTCCGGAAATCAGCCGGTAGAGTTTCAGCAGATTCTGGACGAGCTGGTTCTCCGCAACAGCAACTATCTGGCCGGTCAGTCCGACTGTCTGACCCATGTGGAAAAAACGCTGGACTATCCGGAAACAGCCGCCCTGCAGGCCGCAGCCAACGGGATCGCGGCCCAGCGGGCACTGGAGGCGGCAGGCATCTCCGATGAGGTCACGGTCTCGCTGCTGCCCTATGTGCAGTCCGCCGCCGATGTGGATCGGACGCTGGCGCTGAGCGTTGTGCAAAGCAGGCTTCACGAGGGCGGCTTTGACGAGTCCCATGTCAGTTCCCTCCTTGCCATCGGCTCCTACACGCCGCTGATCCTTCGCCTCACCGGCAGTGAGATTCAGGAGCTGATCTCCGGCGGCTATTCCGCGCTTCCCGATTTCGGATATGATCATGTGTTCTCCTATGCCTGTGCGGTGAAGGGCGGTGCTTCTTTGGAGTCTGACCGGGTCTATCTGACCGCCGTACCGAAGGGTTCTCTGGAAAACGCAGAATACGAGGCATTTCTGGCAGCGGACAAGGTGATCACCGCCGATGGTACGCCGATCACCGGCAATATGACGCCGGTCCTTACGGAGCTGCTGGCTTCCGCCGATCCGTTCTCTGCCGATTCCGTACACTGGAAATAACAGATTCCGGCCTTTTTTCGGAAAGGCCGGAATTTTTCTGTAGTTTTTTGTGCGAAATTGCAGAAAACATTTTACAAACGGATTCTTTTCGTATATAATGCATTCCGCTGTATAAGTAGAGTGATACGGTTTCAAAGTTTTCAGAATCGCTCTGCACGGCAAATACGATATAGTGAGGTTGACCCATGGACTCTCGTGAATCCTTCTCCTCGCGTCTGGGCTTCATTCTCATTTCCGCTGGCTGTGCCATCGGACTTGGCAATGTGTACCGGTTCCCCATCACCACCGGTGCCTATGGCGGCGCATTCTTCGTTCTGATCTACATCGCCTTCCTGATTCTGCTCGGCATTCCGATTATGACCGCTGAGCTGGCGGTGGGCCGCGGCAGCAAGCGCAGCATTGCTTCCTCCTTCGATGTGCTGGAAAAGCCCGGTCAGAAGTGGCATCTGATGAAGTATCTGGGCATCGCCGGCAACTACCTGCTGATGATGTTCTACACCACCATCGCCGGATGGATGGTCATTTACTTTATCCGCTACCTTACCGGCAGCATCTGCGACATCAAGGAAGTCAGCGAGCTGGGCAACCAGTTCGGCGCCACCATCTCCAATGTTCCCCTGCTGCTGGGAAGCACCTTCGCCGTGATCCTGGTTTGCTTCGGCATCTGCTCTCTGGGTCTCCAGAAGGGTGTTGAGCGCGTTACCAAGTGGATGATGGTCGTGCTGTTCGTCCTGATGTTCGGTCTGGCCATTTACTCTCTCACCCTTTCCAATGCAAAGGAAGGTCTGGCCTTCTACCTGATTCCCTCTGCCCAGCGTCTGAAGGACGCCGGTCTGGGAACGGTCATTTCCTCCGCTATGGGTCAGGCATTCTTCACGCTGAGCATCGGCATCGGCTCCATCGCCATCTTCGGCAGCTACATCGGCAAGGAACGCCGTCTGCTGGGCGAAAGCCTGACCATCGTTTCTCTGGATACGCTGGTGGCCATCATGGCCGGTCTCATCATCTTCCCCGCTGCCTTCACCTATAACAACGGTGTCACCGCCGATGCGGGTACGGTCGGCGCAGGCTTCCTGTTCACCACCCTGTCCTCCATCTTCAACACCATGCCCGGCGGCCGTCTGGTAGGCACCCTGTTCTTCCTGTTCATGATCTTCGCCGCCTTCTCCACGGTCATTGCCGTGTTTGAGAACATCATTTCCTTCTGGCTGGAGCTGACCAAGCTCAAGAGAGCCAAGGTCTCCGTCATCAACGTGATCCTGCTGATGGTGCTCAGCCTCCCCGCCATTTTCAGTCTGAATATCTGGGGCAATGTGACCATCGGCGGCAAGGGTTTCATGGATCTGGAGGACTTCGTGGTTTCCAATGTCCTGCTTCCCATCGGCAGTCTGGTCTATGTGCTGTTCTGCTCTCACAAATTCGGCTGGGGCTGGGACAAGTACTTTGCGGAAGTCAACTCCGGCAAAGGCCCCGCAGTTCCCAAGTGGCTGAAGAACTACATGAAGTTCGTCCTCCCCGCGATCATCTTCGTGGTTCTGCTGATTTCCATTTTCTGATTCGGATTGAAAATCCGGAGCGCTGAGCGCTCCGGATTTTTTCATTTATCCGCCCAAATGGTTACAGTATCGTAAATTTTTATCATAATTTGCACATTATAATCTTGATTTTTAAGTAACATCTTGTATAATCTATCCCGTACCAAAAATTTTTATGGAAAGGGAGAATACCATGAAAAAGACCAGAAGAATCCTTGCACTGGTTCTGACGCTGGCGCTTGCTCTGTCCCTGTTCGGCGGCGCTTCCGTTGCCTTTGCCGAGGAACCCACCCCGGTCGATACCATTGCCTCTAACGCAGCGGCAGGGTATCAGCCTGCTACCGCGCTGGAGGAAGGCTACGATTATGTGATCGTCACCGAATCCGAAGGCAAGACCTATGCCATGGGTTATGATGGTGAGAGCGATGCGATCATCACCACCCAGATCACCCTGACGGACGGCATCGTTGCCGAGGCCGATGCTTCCCTCCTCTGGAACTGGCATTCCGATTCCACGCTGGAAAGCGTCGGAACTCCCGGTCAGTTCCTGTACCCCTGCAGCGGCGGTTTCCTGCCCTATGAGAGCGGCCGTAACTTCTCCTATGACGCGGAGACCGGCATCGTTTTCATGCACACCAAGTACTGGCTGAGCTTTGCGGACGGCGCTTTCAACCAGACCGAGACCAAGGGCGAGGCCTGCAAGGTCTCTCTGTTTGCCGCTGCCTCTCCGGTTGCCGAGCCTGCCGTTGACTCTGCCGCTGATGACACACCCGTCACCTGCGAGTCCGCTTCCGCTCTGGAAGGCGGCTACGATTATGTGATCGTCACCGAATACGAAGGCAAGACCTACGCCATGAGCTTTGACGGTGATAACATCACCGCCACTGAAGTCACCGTGGCTGACGGCAAGGTTGACGCTGTTGCCGCCCTGCGCTGGAATTGGGACGCGGACTACAGCACGCTGGAAAGCGTCGGAACTCCCGGCCAGTTCCTCTATCCCTGCTCCAGTGGTTTCCTGCCCTACAAGAGCGGCCGCACCTTCAACTACGATGCCGCCACCGGCACCGTTGCCATGCACACCAAGTATTGGCTGACCTTTGCGAACGGCGCTTTCAACCAGACCGAGAGCGAAGCCGAAGCCTGCAAGGTCACTCTTTTCCGCGCCAAGGCTGCTGAAAAGGAAGAAGAATACGTTGATGACACCCCCGTTTCCCAGCCTGATACCGTTGTGAAGGAAGCCACGAAGAATGCCGATGGCTCCATCACGCTTGCTTTTGTCTCTGACGTGCATCACAGCGCCAACTACGACCAGATGAACCTGCAGGTCTGGCTGGAGAATGTGAAAAAATCCGTTGGTTACATTGATTCCTTCGGCGTCTGCGGCGACTTCGGTTCTGCCTACGCCAACGATGCTGACGATTACTGGGCTTGGACGCAGGATGTTCTGGATTACGTTGACACGCAGGTTGCTGCGGGCGTCATCGGCTCCACGGACTACACCTTCGGCAACCACGAATGGTTCCCCTCCGCCGGCGGCGACTGGCTGAACAACAAGGAGCGTCCCGCTGCTCAGCGTCTGCTGCGTGTCGGCGAAGCCATCCGCACCGATGATTACATCCTCTACAACTTCGGCGCCGGTAAGCTTGCCGCCAAGTATACCTACGACTACACCGATGAAGACATCGCCATTCTGGATGCTTATCTGAGCACCGCCCCCACCGACAGACCCATTTTCATTCTGACTCACTTCCCCCTGCACGCCAGCTCCAGCCGTACTGTTACCCACGCCAAGCAGGTCATTGATGTGCTGAACAAGTACAACAACATCATCGTCCTGTGGGGTCACAACCACTCCGACTTTGATACCCAGTATGATACCGTTGTCCGCGCCGGCGAATCCATCGTTTACGATGCCAAGGGTTCCAGCGCCGTCATCAACTTCGACTGCCTGTCCGCAGGCTGCATCTCCGACGAGGAGTACACCGGCGCCAAGGGCGGCAGCGCCTGGGTTCTGGGCAAGGGTCTGGTCATCACCCTCAATGCAGACGGCACCCGTACCTACGATTACTACACCATGGACGGCGAGAAGATGCCGGAAAACGGCCCCTATCTGGTGGAGTTCCGCGAGAATGTCACCTACAAGACCCTGAAGCTGGAGCATGTGGAATACGGCAAGGCCGCTACCGCTCCCGCCACCGAGATCGAAGGCTACACCTTCACCGGCTGGGATGTTGATTTCAGCAATATCACCCGTCACCTGGTCGTCACCGGTCAGTATGAAGTCATCAAGCTGCCCACCACCGAGGGTGTGGAGCTGGATCCCAACTATGTGTATGTCACCATTCAGGATGGCCAGAACACCGCCATCGGCAAGTCCGGCACTCCCATTGCCCTGTACGCTGTGCCTTTCAAGGCCGGTATGACCATCGGCGATGCTTTCGTGAAGGTTCACGAGCTGGAGTATGCAGGCGGCACCGCCGGTATCACCATCGCTGACAGCGGCTACGGCTTTGCCAATGCCAGCCTGATCTGGGGCCGCACCCCCGCTCACGGTACGCTGTGCTTCGACAACAAGAACTACATTGACTTCAATGCCGCTGCCACTGCCGGTGGCTGCTACTACGCGCTGGCTTATGATTCTTCCTGGATCTCCACCAGCTTCGTTGCTCCCGGCAAGGTAGAAACCAAGGCCGGCGAAGCCATCACCCTCTTCGCCGAGACCATGGACATGAACTCCGATTACACCTACTCCGAAGTCGGCATTACCGGCGATGTGTACGTGGGCACCTCCTACGACAAGCTGGCTGATTCCGGCGTGGACAGCGCTGACGGTTACTTCACCCTGACCCTTGACAAGGCCGGTGAGTACATCATCGCAGTTCGCAGTGATGTGGGCGAAGCCGTTGCTTTCGTCACCGTTACCGGCAGCGCCGCTGAGACTCCTGTTGTGGTGGAGCCTGTTGTGGACGAACCCGTCGCCGAGCCTGTGGATGGCGAAATCTACATTGTTGCCGCCGGCGATACGCTCTGGAGCATTGCCCAGAAGTATTACGGCACCGGCAAACTGTGGGGCGCTCTGTATGCTGCCAACGCTTCCACCATCGCAAATCCCCGTCTGATCTATGTTGGCCAGCAGATCATTGTTCCCTGATCGTTTCTGAATCCATGACGGGGACAGCCTGAGCAGGCAGAGGGGTTCTCCCCCAAGTCTCTCCGGAAGTGCATTTCATGCCGTGCTGATCCGTCACAATCCGTTATCCTGCGAGAACCCGATGTGCGAGCATCCGGGTTCTCGCTTTTTCTTACCGTCCGCCTTTGTCTCCCGGGCAATGCTCGCAGGAACGGGCAGAAAAAAACACCGGGAAGCTGATACACTTCCCGGCGTTCTGTTATTCGTCCGGAGCGCCCTGCGCTTCGGGTTTTCTGTCCGGAATCAGTCCGGGATCACCAGTGTCATACCGGCATAGATCAGGCTGGGGTTCGTCAGCAGCGCGCTGTTGGCAGCGGCGATTCTGCCCCATTCTCTGCCGGTTCCGTAATACTTCTGGGCAATGCTCCACAGGCAGTCACCGGCAGCCACCGTGTAGGTTCTGGCGGGAATGACGATCACCACTTCTTCCACGGGTTCTTCCTCGGCAGGTTCTTCCGCAGGCTTTTCCAGAATGGTAATGCGGCCCTGCGGCTGGGCATAGCCGGTGACAACACCGTTCTCGAAGGACTGGACATAGTTGGCCAGAACCATATCATCGGTCATCACATAGTCCAGAACATTCACCGCACCGGCAAACATGGCGCAGCCGTCGCCCAGATTGCAGAGGGTGTAATTGTAACCGGCCAGATTGTACTGTGCCGTCAGCTCCAGCGCTTCGTACTCGCCGGTCTCTCTGCTGCGAACCATCACGTCCTTCACGCGGTATTCCCCGGTGGGGCCGCCGGCCCACACACCGGACTCATCCATCTGCACGGTGGACTCGATGGCGGTGTCCACGGTGTATTTCAGGCCGGAAACATGCAGGAAGCTGCCGGTTTCTCTGCCGGTTCCCACAAATCTGGCGCCCCATTCCAGCGCGTCCAGAATCTGCTGACCGGTCACGGTCTGCAGGCAGGCCACGTTGCCGAAGGTGTGGATTTCCTTGCAGGTCATATAGGTGATATCACCCATGCTCACGGTGTTGCGGATACCGCCGCCGTTCATCACGGCAATGTCCACATCCAGCTCCATACTGTCGAACAGGTAGTACAGCGCATCGGCGCAGAAGTCGCCGGTGTTGGTTTCCTGCTTGCGGACAAGGCGCTCGCCTTCCCGGGTGTAGTTGGCCATGACGTCGGTGAAGGAGCCGATCACGGTGCCCAGCTGTGCTTCCACTTCGGCGATCCATGCGTCTTCCAGTTCCTTCACTTCCGCATTGGGCTCCACGGCGGCCAGTGCTTCGGAGGTGATAACTTCGCTGGTGATGGTGCCGTCGTCCAGGATGTTCAGCTGGCCGATACCGGCAAAGTAGGAACCGGTCTGGGTCAGGATCACGGTGTCGCCGTTCTTGTCCGCAACCTCCCGCATGGGAACCGTGTGGTGAGAATGGCCGTCAATAAAAGCGTCCAGACCGGTGGTATTGGCGATCACGTCTTCGGAGGTCCAGGGCTTGGAGGACTGAGACACGCCCAGATGACCCAGTGCAATGATCACATCCGCTTCTTCGGAAGCGTCGTCAATGGCCTTCTGCACAGCGGCATACAGGTCAGCACCGTCGTTGCCGCGGGCAAAGCTGTAGATGAAATTGCCTTCGTCGTCCTGGAAAAACTTCGGGGTGGAGCTGGTGAAGGTTTCGGGTGTGCTGATACCGATCACGGCAATTTTCAGGCCGTTCACTTCAAAGACCTTGTAGGAATCCAGCACATTCTCGCCTGCAGCGCCGTTTTCTTCATAGCAGAAGTTGCAGGAAACGTAGGGCACTTCGCCCTCTTTGATCACCTGCATGGCACGTTCCATGCCATAGTCAAACTCATGGTTGCCCATGGTGGCCACATCGTAACCGGCGGCAGCCATCAGCTTCTGCACGGAAGCGCCCTGATCCAGCGCGCCGAACACATTACCCTGAATGTGGTCGCCTGCGTCAACCAGCAGCACATTGTCCAGCGTATCCCGATAACCGGCAATCGCGGAATAACGCACATCGCCGTTTATGTAGGAATGGATATCGTTTGTGTACAGGATCGTAGCAACAGGAGCAACCGGGGCAGGGGCGATCAGAATGGTATCCAGGGGCAGGGGTTCTTCGGAGCTGTCCGTTTCCTCGGCAAAGACAGGAACTGCCATTGTCAGACACAGAACCAGGACCAGAAGCAGGGCAAGCTTTCTTTTCATGGTATACGCCTCTCCTATTCATAAAAAAATACTATCCGATTGTAAACACAGTTTATCTCACAGACAGTCTGACGGACATTATAGCGTTATTTCGTTTTTTTTCAAGTGAAAAAAATATATTTTGCTGCTTTTTCTTTCCGGAGCAGACATCCGCCCCTTCCGACGGAAGGGGCGGATGGGATTTAAAGTTCGAACTCGCTGCGGTAGATCACGTCATCCTGAATCTGGGGAGAGAGCTGGACGAAGTAGGCAGAGAAGCCGCCGATCCGGACGATCAGATCCCCGTAATTCTCCGGATGCTTTTTCGCATCCTTCAGCTGCTCCGTGTCCATGATGTTGTACTGGATGTGAGAGCCGCCTGCTTTCATATAGGCATTCGTATAGGCCACCAGCTTGTCAATGCTCTCCTCGCTGCCCAGAATGGAGGAGGAGAACTTCTGATTCAGCACAGCCGCGTAGCACACATCGCCATAGCCGGCATTGCAGGCGGAGCGGATCACCGCGGTGGGGCCGTTCTTGTCCGCGCCGCGCATGGGCGACAGCGAACCGTCGTTCAGCGGCTCCAGCGCCTTTCTGCCGTTGGGCAGAGCGCCTGCACCCAGACCGCCGAAGTAATGCCACGCAAGACCCTCTCTGGCCACCATGTAGTGACGGAAGGGCGCATTGTCATAACCGCGGATGATGTTGGCGGAATCCGTGCTGATCCGGTGAACCATCTCATCCGCTTCCTCATCGTCATTGCCGTACTTGGGCTGACGCATACACAGCATCCGGATTTCCTCGCCACGGGGACCGGCAAAGTCCGAATCCAGCGCGTCCAGCAGCTCCGCCATGGTCAGCTTCTTCTCCCGGAACACCAGATGCTCGATGGCAGTCAGGGAATCCGCCGCGTCAATGATGGCACGATCCGACATACCGAACAGGGAATAATCCGGGTGTGCGATCATCAGATCCTGACCCAGCTCCATGCTGGCCTCAATGCCCAGAACGGACAGCAGCGGCGTGCGGAAATACTGACCTTCCACATCCCGGGCAACGCCGCCCAGCCACATGGTACGGTAGCTCAGGAAGCGGTGCTGCTTCAGAAATGCCTGATAGATTTCCTCTGTAGAGGTAAAATCCCGGGGGTCGCCGGTTTCCAGACCGGTCAGTTTTCCGTTGATATCCCGGCCGTTGTGCAGCGTCAGATGCAGCAGACCGCCCAGATTGATGGCCGCCACGCCCTCTGCACCGTAATGCTCGGCGCGGGTGGGAATGCAGGGATAGACACAGCCCAGTCCGCCCCAGTTCACCGCTTCCTCGAAGGGGATGCCGTCCCGCACATAGCTGGAAATCAGCACCTCATCGTTCTCAAACAGCGGAATGCCGCCGCGGGTCTCCATATTGGTACGGATGGCCTTCTGCATCATCCAGTCCGGCGTCTGCCGGTTCCAGCGCAGACCCACCGTGGGAGAGGAAATCTGCAGCTTTCCTACCATATGCAGGAACAGATAGCTCAGCTCGTTGCAGCAGTCCGCCTTTTCCACGTTGATGCCGCCCAGCATCAGGTTATTGATACCGAAGTTAATCTGATGGGATTCCTTCTGGGTGGAGTTCTCCACGAAGGTCTGGGTGCCCCAGCGGCCGATCAGATCGGTGAGCATGGAGGCCAGCTCCTCCAGCGGCACACCCTTCTCCAGATCTGCCTTGAAATAGGGGTACAGATACTGGTCGCCTCTGCCCCAGTGGCAGTTATTCTGCGTGGGGTTCTCCAGCATCTTGCACAG
>DCGQ01000012.1:0-11715 GCA_002314635.1 Clostridiales bacterium UBA1774 | reverse complement strand
TGGACTGCAGCGCTTCCCGGAAGCTGCGGGGCGGATTCTCCGGTACATAGAAGCAGATATCCGAAATCTGCTGTAATCTTGCCTTTTCCGCCGGATCCGTCTCCGCCGCCGCCATGTCTGCGGCAAGCTGACCGTAACGGTGCGCGTGGCGAATGGCGGCTTCCAGTACGATGATCACGCTTTCCCAGAAATAGATTTTGTTCACATCCCGGCCGTTTTCCGCACGATACCGGTCAATGTGCTCCTGCGCTTCCGAAATATAACCACGCAGACCCACCTTCAGCAGCTTGGGCCAGTTCATGGTGGAGGTAGACTGGCCGGTGATGCCGGAATCAATGCCCGGGTCCTTCAGCTTGGCGGCCTGTGCGTCATCCACCCAGCTGCCAACCAGCGCGTGCCATGCTTCCGTCACCATGCCCGGGAAGGTTTCACCGCGAAACTCCCGTGCCGCTTCCCGCAGGATCTCGATTTCCTCCGGCTCCATTTTCACGGAGGCGTCCAGCGTGGCATTGATGCGGCCGTCATCGTTCCAGATGTCGGGAATGTAGTCGCCCACGCAGTCTATGGCGGTGGCGCAGCCGATCACGCCCGGAGTGGGACGGCCGACGATCTCATCGTAGGGATGAATTTTGATTTCCAGATGATCCAGAACGCAGGCCAGCAGCTTTGCGCGGCGGATCTGCAGATCCTGACCTTTGGTTTCCCGCCAGGACTTCACCGTCCACCGCTCTCTGTCCGCATAGATTTTCCAACCGGCGGCCTTCATGGCGCTTCGCCACGCCTGATTCCGGGGGCTCAGCTCCAGCTTGTCGATCCTTGCAAGCAGCGCATGGTCAATTTCCTTCATGGTGTTGCCTCCTCACTTTGAAATACTGCAGTTCACACCGCAGTCTGTAAATTTCCGTTTCACCGTTTCCAGCTCCGATGCAGTCATAATCGGAAGCTCTGCCGTTTCATAAGGCTGGTTCAGCGCGTCATACTTGGTCTGTCCCGCCCGATGGTAGGGCATCAGCTGGATGTTCCGGTATCCGTCACCCAGGGATTTCATAAACCCGGCGGTTGCCTCGATGTTCTCATCCCCGTCGTTCACGCCGGGGATCAGCGGCATCCGAAACAGCACCTGCGCCCCCGCGTCCCGCAGGATCCGGGCGTTCCGGTGGATTTTTTCCGGGTCCTGACCGGTCCAGTGCCGGTGTGCCTCCCGCTCCATCAGCTTCAGGTCGAAATAAAACCAGTCCGTCACCGGAATCACGGCCCGCAGCGCATCCTCCTCCGCATAGCCGCAGGTCTCGATGCAGGTGCCGATCCCGTCCGCCCTGCACAGACCCAGCAGCTCCGCCACAAATGCGGAACGGCTCAGCGGTTCCCCGCCGGACACGGTCACACCGCCGGTTTCCTGGTAGAACATCTTATCCTTGCGAACCTTGCGGAACACCTGCTCGCTGGTCATGCTCTCGCCATAGGTCACAAGTGCGCCGTACAGGCAGGACTCGGCACAGCGGCCGCAGCTCTGACATTTTGATTTATCGATCCGGTATACCCCGTCTCCGGGCACGATCGCGCCATGGAGGCAGGCATTCATACAGCGGCCGCAATCCTCGCAAAGGTGTTTCAGAAACCCCATCTGCACCGATGGGCGAAGGTTTTCCGGATTGGCGCACCAGCGGCAGCGCAGCGGACAGCCCTTCAAAAAAACCACGGTCCGGATTCCCGGTCCGTCGTGGATGGAATACCCCTGAATGTTGGTCACAATGGCGCTTTCCATTTTACTCAGCTCCTTACACCTCTATTCTCTGTTGAAACGCGCAAAATGTCAAGAGCGTTTTCTCATTCCGAGGCCTTTTCGGGGAAATGAAAAGCGATGGAGAACACAAAGCTCCCCACCGCATCACTTATTTTTCTCGATTGACTACCAGCGACTCCAGCTCATGCATTTTTGCAATGACCTGACGTCCTGTATCGGTAATCTGGTAGCTGCCTTTCTTCCGCTGCTCCACACATCCGGCACGGTTCAGCGCCTGGAGCCATTTATTGACCGTGGTAGGACTGCTGCCGCACTCCAACGCCAGCCGTTCCTGCGAGCTGCTGATTGCTTCTCCCCGTCCAAGCTCCCGTTCCTTCTCGCTCAGCCAGTGCAGGAAATGGTATTCTTTCGACCCGAACAACCCGGTTTTCTGTATTTTCATCGAATACCTCCATTCTACGGCAAAACCGCTGTCTATTCTTTTGATATAACGCATTATAACACGGAAGTGCGTCATGTCAAGACCGAAAATGCTATTTTTCATACGTAATCTCGCCGAAATTTCGCATTTTTTGCACACTTTCCGGACTTATTCCACGCATATCAGGTATTTTATTTCATTATTTTGTAGGCTTCGCTTTTCGGCCCGCTTTGTTTCGCCCTTGTCACTTGTTCCAGCTTTCTGCTTTTTGCCCCGTCCCATTTTGTACAAAATTATGCTGTACAAAATGAACCGGCCCTGCTATAATGCATCTAATTCAATATGCAATTAAAAGATAGAGGTGCAGTTGTCATCAGTACCTGCGGCGGAAGGCCGGCGAAGCCGTTTCCGCAGAGAAAGGGGCCGCTGCCGAAGGATCGGCCTCGCCGCCCGGTCCTGGGCAAACGGAGAACATCCGTTTGACTGTCGCAGCTGCGGAGAGCTATGAATTGATTGCACGATCCGTTTCGCCCGCTCATTGTCGGGATTGGGAAAGTGGGTCTGTAACAGGTGCAGCTGATGCTTTTCGCATTGACTGTGCTTTTTTATTTTGCTAAACTATAAACCATATAGATACGGGAGGAACCAGATATGAAGAATACGATTTTTCGCGGTGCCGCTACTGCACTGATAACCCCCACCACGGCTGACGGGGTGGATTATGAAACCTTTGGCAGACTGATTGACTGGCAGATCAACGAGGGTATTGATGCGCTGGTCATCGCCGGAACCACCGGCGAAGGCTCCACCCTCAGCGACGAGGAGCATCGTGAAGTGCTCCGCTTCAGCGTGGAGCGGGCAGCGCACCGGGTACCCATCATTGCCGGTACCGGCTCCAATGATACGGACTATGCCATTTCCCTCAGCAAATTTGCCTGCGAGCTGGGCGTGGACGGGCTGCTGGTGGTCACGCCCTACTATAACAAGGCCACGCAGAAGGGCCTGATCGCCATGTATAACGCCATTGCCGATGCGGTGGACAAGCCGATCATCCTTTATAATGTACCGTCCCGCACCGGTGTGGGCATCGAGCCTTCCACCTATGCCGCACTGGCGGAGCACCCCAACATCGTGGGCATCAAGGAAGCCAACGGCAACATCTCCAAGATCGTGGAGGCCTTCGCGCTGGTGGGCGACAAGCTGGCCATTTATTCCGGCAATGACGATCAGGTCATTCCCATCCTCAGCATGGGCGGCAGCGGTGTGATCTCCGTGCTCAGCAATGTGATGCCGAAGGAGACCTCCCGGATGTGCCATCTGTGGTTCGAGGGCAAGACGCAGGAAGCCGCTGCCCTCCAGTGCAAATACCTGCCGCTGATCAATGCGCTGTTCAGCGAAGTGAACCCGATTCCCGTGAAGGCCGCCATGAGCGCCATGGGCTGGTGCGAGAATTATCTCCGCCTGCCGCTGACCGCCATGGAACCCGCCCACGAGGAGGTTCTGAAAAACCTGATGCGGCAGCAGGGCCTGATTTAAGGAGGTACGGATATGCGGATACTCATCAGCGGTCTGGGCGGTCATATGGGCCGCGAGCTGTATAACCTCTGCGAAGCCGGGTGCCGGGGCGCGGAAGCTGTCGCCGGTGTGGATGCCTTCGGCTGGCAGAACACTCCCATTGCCTGTGCCAAAAGCTTTGATGAAGCAGTCACCGATGTGGACTGCGTGATCGATTTCAGCCACCATGCCAATACCCTCCCCCTGCTGGATTTTGCCGTGAAGCATCAGCTTCCGCTGGTGCTGGCCACCACCGGGCAGACCGAGGAGGAAAAGGCCGCCATCCGGCAGGCCGCCCAGTCCATTCCCCTGTTCTTCGCCGCCAACTTCTCCGTGGGTGTGGCGCTGCTGATCGAGCTGGCGAAGAAAGCCGCCGCCGCCATGCCGGATGCGGAGATCGAAATCGTGGAAGCGCACCACGACCGGAAGCTGGACGCGCCCAGCGGTACTGCCCTTGCCATTGCCGACGCACTGAAAACCGTCCGTCCGGACGCGGAGGTCATCACCGGGCGCAGCGGCGCGGGAAAGCGTCAGCCTAACGACATCGGCATTCACGCCATCCGCATGGGCAACATCGTAGGCGAACACACGGTTCTGATCGGCACTCAGAATCAGACCATCACCTTGAAGCATGAAGCACACAGCCGCGCCCTGTTTGCCGAGGGCGCGCTGGCTGCCGCTGCCTTCCTTTGCGAAGGGAAAGCGCCGGGGCTGTATGATATGCACAGTCTGCTGGGCGACTGAGAAGGGATTATCACCATGAAACTCGCCATTATCGGATACGGAAATATCGGCCGCGGTGTGGAATGCGCCATCCGGCAGAACCCGGACATGGAGCTTTACGGCGTTTTCACCCGCCGCGACCCGAACACCCTGCAAACGCTCACCGGTGCGCCGGTCTATGCCGCCGCATCCCTTGCACAGCACGCGGACAAGCTGGACGCGGTGATCCTCTGCGCCGGAAGCGCCACCGACCTGCCGGAGCAGACGCCGCAGACAGCCGCGCTCTGCAATGTGGTGGACAGCTTTGACACCCATGCCCGGATCCCCGAGCATTTCGACCGGGTGGATGCTGCCGCCAAAGCCTCCGGCCACACCGCACTGATCTCCGGCGGCTGGGATCCGGGTCTGTTCTCTCTGGCGCGGCTGTATGCCTCCGCCGCCCTGCCCGACGGGCAGGATTACACCTTCTGGGGCCGGGGCGTCAGTCAGGGTCATTCCGACGCCATCCGCCGGATCCCCGGCGTGCTGGACGCACGGCAGTACACCGTCCCCGTTCCGGAGACGCTGGAGGCCGTCCGCAGCGGCGCAAACCCCGCACTCAGCACCAGACAGAAGCACACCCGGGAATGCTATGTGGTGGCGGCAGACGGCGCAGATCGGGACGCGATCCGGCAGGCCATCGTGACCATGCCCAACTACTTTGCCGATTATGATACCAGCGTCACCTTCATTACTGCGGAGGAGATGCAAAAGAACCATCGGGAGCTGCCCCACGGCGGTCAGGTCATCCGCAGCGGCAGCACCGGTCTCCATGCCGAGCATCAACACACCGTAGAGTTCAGCCTGAAGCTGGACTCCAACCCGGAGTTTACCGCCGGGGTTCTGGTCGCACTGGCCAGAGCGGTGGTACGCATGAACCGCCGGGGCGACACCGGCTGCAAGACCATATTTGACGTTGCACCCGCAGACCTGTCCGCCCTATCCGGTGCGGAGCTGCGGAAGAAACTGCTGTAAGGGGCTTAGATCATGGAATTTGTCTGTGGAAATATCGGTGTCGGTGCAAACGGACACCTGACCTTTGCCGGAATGGACACTGCCGCACTGGCAGAGCAATACGGAACCCCCCTGTACCTGATGGACGAAGCGCGGCTGCGCCATAACTGCCGCGTCTATCTGGATGCGTTTCAGGCGCACTTTTCCCCCGATTCCCTGCCCTGCTATGCCAGCAAGGCCAATTCCTTCAAGGAGCTGTGCCGGATCGTTGCGTCCGAGGGCATGGGACTGGATGTGGTCTCCTGCGGAGAGCTTCGGACTGCTCTTCTCAGCGGCTGCGACATGAGCCGGGTCTTTTTCCACGGGAACAACAAAACCGATGCGGATATCCGTTACGCCATGGAAAACGGCGTGGGATATTTCATTCTGGACGATGTGGAGGAGCTGCTGGCAGTATCCCGGATTGCCCGGGAAATGAACCTCACGCAGAAGGTGCAGCTTCGCGTGACCCCGGGCATCGACCCCCACACCTATGCCGCCGTGGACACCGGCCGGGTGGACTCCAAGTTCGGCATCGCCATCGAGACCGGGCAGGCGGATGAGGCGGTCAAGCTGCTTCTTCAGCAGCCGGCACTGGAGCTGACCGGCATCCACTGTCATGTAGGCTCTCAGGTTTTCGGTGAAGATGTGTTCCAGCGTGCCGCCGCGGTGATGCTGGATTACATCGCCCACATCCGGGATATTACCGGCTATACGGTTCGACAGCTGAATCTGGGCGGCGGCTATGGGGTGCCCTATACTCTGTCCGACGGGACGGTGGATATTGCCGCCCGCATCGGCGAGGTGGCGCAGGTCATCCATCGTCATTCCGCGGAGCTGGGCATTCCCGAGCCTGCCGTTCTGATGGAGCCGGGACGCAGCATTGTGGCGGACGCGGGCATGACCCTGTATACCGTAGGCACGGTGAAGAACATTACCGGCTACAAGCGCTATGTCTCTGTGGACGGCGGCATGGCGGACAATCCCCGCTATGCACTGTACGAATCCCGCTACACCTGCCTTGCCGCAAACCGGATCACGGAAGCCCACGATACCGTGGCGGACGTGGTGGGCCGCTGCTGCGAAAGCGGCGATATCATCCAGCCATCGGTGCCGCTGCCCGCCTCCGTCTGCCGGGGCGACATTCTGGCCGTCTGCACCACCGGAGCCTATAACTACTCTATGGCCTCCAATTACAACCGGCTGCCCCGTCCCCCCATTGTCATGCTGAAGGACGGTGCGTCCCGCATCGCAGTCCGCCGGGAAACGCCGGAGGATCTGACCGCGCTGGATCTCTGAACCCGTATAAAATCATCCCCTGTGTACGGCGTGAAACCGCACACAGGGGACTTTCTTTTTCTTTCAGATTTCCGTAAAGCTGTAGCGCTGCCGGGAACCGCTCAGATCCAGATCGATCAGAATCGTTCCGTCCGCCAGCACATCCTTCGTCAGGACGATATCCTTGTCCGCGTGTCTGCTCAGCACATAGGCTTCCGGATCCTCGACTTCCCTTTCCTCCACAAACACATCCCGCATCTGATTGCCGGAGCACTTGTTGAAAATCTCATGTACGATTTCGTATTCCTTCATGATATCCTCCTTTATCCGCACGATTCAGCAGGGTGTTCCTGCTGATACTGGGCTTCGTTTCTGAGATACGCTTTCTTTCTCGTCAGGAAATAACAGGTATACTGGGCCGCCGCCGTGATCAGCCAGGAGATGGGATAACTGAGATACAGGATGATCAGGCTGTGAGTGGCACGGAACGCCGTCAGAATCCAAATCACGCGGAAGCCGCAGATGCCGACCAGCGTGATGCCCGTGGGCAGCAGACTGTACCCGTGTCCCCGAATCGCGCCGGTCATCATGTTCTGGATTCCGTTGAGGAAGTACACCGCGCCCAGCACCAGCATCCGGACGCAGCCCGCTTCGATTGCGGCGGTGTCCTTGGTGTAGATGTTCAGCAGCGGCACGCGGAACAGCATGAAGCAGCCGGACAGCACCACGCTGAACCCGATTTCCAGCAGGCTGCAAAATAGCACTGCCTTTTTCGTCCGCTCATAGGCTCTGGCCCCCATGTTCTGGCTGACCGATGCGACGGCGGCCTGATTCACGCTGTCCTGCGCGCAGAAGCCGAAGGCTTCGATGCTGCCTGCGGCGGAATTGCCCGCCATGACCGCCGCGCCGAAGGAGTTGACGCTGGACTGCACCAGCACATTGGAGATGGAAAACAGACTGCCCTGGATCCCGGCAGGTACGCCGATCACCAGCAGCTTGCGGAACTGTGCCGCGGAAAACCGGGGCATTCCCTTCCCCAGCCGGTAGATGCCGTCCGACCGGCGCAGGCAGCGCAGCACCAGATAGCAGGACAGCAGCTGACTGGCGACCGTGGCAATGGCCACACCGGCAACGCTCATATCGCAGACGATGACGAAAAACAGATTCAGGAGCACATTCAGCGCACCGGCAAGGGCCATATACAGCAGCGGCCGCCGGGTATCGCCCACGGCACGCAACAGCGCCGCGCCGAAGTTATAGGCCATCATGGCCGGNNCGCTTCGCAGAATGGCGGCGCAGAAGTTATACAGCGCCATGGCAGGCAGGCCGCAGAAGTAGATCCGCAGGTACAGCTCAGCCAGCGGCAAAACCTCCTCCGGGGTGTCCATCACGACCAGCAGCGGGCCGCTGAGGAAAAAGCCCAGCACCGCAAACCCCAGTCCGCCGATGGCCGCCACCAACACCGTGGTCTGCACCGTGTCCTGCAGCTGCCGCTCATCCTTTGCGCCGAAATAGCGGGCAGCCAGTACATTCGCGCCGGTTCCCATGCCCAGCAGCACATTCACCAGCAGCGACACCAGCGCCGTATTGGAGCCGACCGCTGCCAGCGCGTTTTCGCCGCAGAATCGCCCAACCACGATCAGATCCGCCGCATTAAAGGCAAGCTGCAGCACCCCGCTGAGCAGCACCGGCAGCGAAAACCGAAACAGCTTCGGCAGCATCCGCCCGGTGGTCAAATCAATCTCGTGTCTGCTTTTCATGCCATTCATCTCCTTCTCCCGGCAGCCTTGCCGGTAATTGTCATAGAATTTTAGTGTACACCCATTGGTATTCCTTTTGCAAGTGCTATTTTCCCTCTTTCATTCGCGGGAAAACGGCATCTTACGAAAGTCATATTATTTTCATCCAAACAGCACTTGTATTTCCCCTCCGAATATGGTATTTTTCAATAAAACAATATGGCTCGCATCTTCTGTGCGACCGCCATGCCGGAAAGGAAGCTTTGCAGAATGGATCAGGATAAATTCAAAGACCTGCCGCCGATCCCCCCCATGCCTGAGTTTGACGAAAACGAAGAGGTGCCCAACCTTCTGGAACAGCCGGACCCGCAGAAATGGCTGCGTCAGCCTCCCCGTGTGATGCGGGGCAATGCCAAGGACGCCTTCAAGCTCGGCGCAATGGCGGAGAAAATGCACTGCACCTGCTGGAACAAGCGCTGCCCCTATTACGGCAACTGCCGGAAGTGCATCGTGTTCCACATGGCGCTGAAGCAGATCCCCACCTGCCAGCGTGAAATGATTTCCGAGCTGTATCTGGACGGGCATCTTGCCTACGACCTGTATATCACCGAACCTCCCAAGGAGCCTACCAAGTAAAAAGCGCCGCAGTTCCCGAAAAAGGAACTGCGGTTTTCTCTTGCCATATGCCCCGGAATGGGATACCATGAACCCACACAGATATGGAAGGAAGAATCGTTATGAAACTCATCATCATCCGCCACGGCGACCCGGATTACGCTACCGATACGCTGACCGAGCGCGGTCAGGCCGAAGCGCTGGCCCTGTCCGACCGTATGGTAGAGGTCGAAGCGGCGGACTACTATGTTTCCCCGCTGGGCCGTGCAAAGGAGACCGCCGCATTTACGCTGAACCGGCTGAGCCGGACTGCGGAGGTCTGCCCGTGGCTGCGGGAATTTGACCATCTGATCGAAAAGCCTCATGCCGACTGGAACCCGGGCATTCCGTGGGATTGGATGCCCGGCGACTGGATGACCCGTCCCGGTTTTTTTGACCGGGACGGCTGGCTGCGGGAACCGGAGATGGCCGCCGTCAATATGGAGGCGGCATACCGGAATGTGACAGACCATCTGGATGCCCTGCTGCTGCAGCACGGCTACACGCGGGACGGTTTTCTCTACCGGGCAGACCGGGCAAACCATGACACGCTGGTGTTTTTCTGCCATTTCGGTCTGGAAAGCGTCCTGCTCAGCCATCTGCTCAATGTGTCGCCCATGGTGCTGTGGCACGGCACCTGCTGTCTGACCACCGGCGTGACTACCGTGGTCACGGAGGAGCGGATGGAAGGCATTGCCTCCTGGCGTATGCTGGGCTTCGGCGATGTGTCCCACCTGACCGCCGCAGGGCTTGAGCCTTCCTTCTCCGCCCGCTTCTGCGAGTGCTATACGGACCCGACCCGGCATTAAGGCATCATGCCTGCCGCGCCCTCCAGTCCGTAATTCAGACCCTCCATGCTCTGCCCGTTCTGATCCAGAGAAGTGATTTCAAACACGTGCTCCACGCAGGTGTAGTCGGAATACCCCATTCTGGCCAGCGGTTTGATCTTCTCCATGTCGATCTTCCCGTCGGGCAGGATCACCTGATCGTCAATATGCACGCCGACGACCTTGCCGATGATGATATCCACCGTGCCGGAATTGCTGTTGCCCGGCAGCACGATGGTCTGCACAAACTTGCATTCCAGATTGATGGGAGATTCGGCCACCCGGCAGGGTTTTACCAGAGAGCAGGGCGCCTTGGTCAGACCGGCTTTCTCAAATTCGTCCACCTCCGGCGGAAACGGGGTGGCGGAGATGTTCATGGCGTGGCGCAGCGCGTAGGGCACAATGTTGTACACAAATTCGCCGGTGGTCTCGATGTTCTTCGCCGTGTCCTTCTTTTCGCCGTTGGGATTGCGGTTAACGCTGACCATTACATAAGGCGGATCAAAGGTCAGGTTGGTGAACTGGCTGTAGGGCGCCAGATTGTCGATCCCGTCTCTGCTGACGGTGCTGAGCCAGCCGATGCAGCGGGGCACGGCGCAGGACTTGAAGGGCGCTCTTGCCAGCCCATGGTCATTCTTCTCAGTTTCGTAAAACATCTGTCTGCCTCCTGTTATGATTTGGTTCCAGTATAGGTCATTCTTCATCCCCGTTCAAGTCCTCTTTTTTCTCCTCTGTCCCGGGAAAACTGATAATAGGACTTGTGAAAAGGATAAAAAAGGTATATGATAAGGATTCAGGAACGGGCAGCTTCTCTGCCCAAATTATGGAGGGATTATTCATGTTTGATAAACTGATCGAAACCCTGAAGGCCAATCGCCGCACCATCGTTTTCACCGAGGGCGAGGACGCCCGCATTCTGGACGCTGCCGACAAGCTTCTGAAGGGCGGTTTCCTGGGCGTGGTTCTGGTTGGACCCGAAGCTGGTATTCGTGCTGCTGCCGAAAAGGGCGGCTATGATATTTCCGGTGCCCAGATCATGGATCCTGCCACCTATGCCGGCATGGACGCCATGGTTGACAAGATGGTGGAGCTGCGTAAGGGCAAGATGAGCGCCGAGGATTGCCGCAAGGCTCTGAGCAAGTCCAACTACTTCGGCACCATGCTGGTGAAGATGGGCGTGGCTGACTGCCTGCTGGGCGGTGCCACCTACTCCACCGCCGACACCGTGCGCCCCGCTCTGCAGCTCATCAAGACCAAGCCGGGCAACAGCATCGTGTCCTCCTGCTTCATTCTGACCCGCGGTGAGACCGAGGACGAGCGCATTGCCATGGGCGACTGCGCCATTAACATCCATCCCACCGAGGACAATCTGGTTGAGATCGCCGTGGAGACGGCCAAGTGCGCCAAGGCCTTCGGCATCGATCCCAAGGTGGCCTTCCTCAGCTTCTCCACCAAGGGCAGCGCCAAGGACGATACCGTTACCATGATGCAGAATGCCGCCGCCAAAACCAAGGAAGCCATGCCCGAGATCCCCGTGGACGGCGAGATGCAGTTTGACGCCGCCGTGAACCCGGAAGTGGGCCAGCGCAAGTTCCCCGGCTCTCAGGTCGCCGGTTATGCCAACACCTTCATCTTCCCGGATGTGAACGCCGGCAACATCGGCTACAAAATCGCGGCCCGTCTGGGCGGCTTCAACGCCTACGGCCCCATCCTGCTGGGTCTGAACGCCCCCATCAATGACCT
>DCGQ01000011.1 GCA_002314635.1 Clostridiales bacterium UBA1774 | reverse complement strand
GCCCTGCTTGAACAGGCGCACATCCAGCGGCGTATCCGGATGTGCGCCTGTTCAAGCAGGGCGGAAAGGCCTTTGTCTCTATTGTTGACCGGGGAGAGACCATTCCGGAGGCGGAGCTTCCGGAGATTTTCCAGCGCTTTCATAAGTCGGACCGGTCTCGCAGTCTGGATCGGGACGGCGTTGGTTTGGGACTGTATATTGTAAAAACCATTCTGGACGGGATGGGGGAGGATATCTGGGTCCGTTCCCGGGACGGGGAAACGGAATTCCGTTTCTCTCTGTCGCTGGCCTGACTTTTGATCATCATAGCATGGAGGTTCCTTTATGGATGAACGAGATCGATCCAAATACCCTGATCTTGCCTATACCACACCGGCAGAAGGCGAAAAACCGTTCCAGTTTACATCCTGCATGGATGTCCCAGCGGCGGTTCCGGTTCAAAAGGTGCGAAAACATCGGCATTTTGGGCCGCTTCTGGCAGCACTGCTCATTCTTCTGCTGTGTGCATCAGCGGTCATCTGCCTGCTGATGAAATACGCGCTGGTGATAGACCGCAGCAGCGGACTCAGTGTGCAGATTCGAAAACGGGGTGAAACAGAAACTCAGGTCAGTGAATCTGAGGGTCGGGATCTATCGGCCTTTGCCGGGGGTGCGGATTCGGCGGAACGGAACCGTTATCAATGGGACGGAGCCAAGCTGGATATGACGCCCGGTATTCGGGACAGCAGCGTGAATTACGCGCAGATCTACAGTATCTGTGCGCCCTCGGTTGGCTGTCTGTGCGCGGAGGATGAAGCGGGCAATGAAAGCTTTGGCGCTGCCATCGTCATGACTGCGGACGGGGCGCTGATTACAAGCACGCATGTCATCAGTGAAGCAGAGACAATTACCGTGACATTGAACGGCCAGTCATATGCGGCATATATCGTCGGACTGGACTATGCTACCGATCTGGCGGTTTTAAAGATCGAAGCAGAGAACCTGACAACGGCGCAGTTCAGCAGCGGACAGGAAATGCAGCCGGGAGATTGGGTCGCTGTGGTGGGCAATCCGGTGGGGCAGGTTGTCAATATTGCAAACGGGATTCTCTCTGCGGTCAATCCGAACTTTTCTTACCGGGGATATACGCTGGAGGCCATGCAGGTCTGCAAAGAGCTGGGCGATATCGCTTCCGGCAGCGCATTGGTCAATTCGGCCGGACAGGTGATCGGTATTGTGAACATGGATATGGCTTCTCAGCTGACTGACAGCAGCGGAGTGAGCTTTGCCATCTCCATGCAGTCTGCAAAAAGCGTCATTGACGAGCTTCTGGAAAACGGGTATGTTGCGGGTCGTCCGTCCTCCGGACTGACAGTGTCCGAACTGCCTGCCGCCTATGCTGCGTATTATGCGTATCCCTCCTGCCTGTATATCTCCTCGGTAGAGGAAATGAGCCCTGCGTGGGAAGCCGGCCTGCGCCGGGGCGACCTGATCATGGAAGCCAACGGTCAGGAGGTTCGGAGCATCAATGACCTCTATACCGTGATCAATGGGATGCACGCCGGCGATCTGCTTACACTGATGGTGTATCGCGGCAGGGATGCGGCGGAGATCACCTTTGCCCTGATGGAAGCTTCCGGCCCGGTACGGTGATGTACCGGATTCTCTCAAAGGCTGTACGGTTGTTCTGTACGGCCTTTGTTTTTTTCGCAGAAAAAGGATGGGTTTCGCCCGTTGCCACGGGTAACTGCTTATGCTATACTGAGCACGGATGAACGGCGTGATTCACGCGAGACCAACGGAGAAATGGAGCTGCCATGAAATTGAAACGCTGCCTGTGTCTGCTGCTGACAGTATTGCTGCTGGCAATGCCGATTGCCGCACAGGAGGAAGAAAACGAACTGCTTTGGACAAGAAAAACGGCGCTGACCGTTTCTGCTGAACTGACAGAAACCGTTTTTGATAACGGATATCGACAGGTGGAGCATTACATATCCTATACTCCGGGAACGGCGGTGCTGCCGACCGTAACATACGGAGAACATCTGACGGATACCATGACCCTTTCTCAGGCGGAAACACTGGAGGAACAGAGCGGCAGTCGTATGATTGCCGGTGTGAATGGGGATTACTACGTGATGGCTACCGGGCTGCCGCTGGGACTGGTCATCCGGAACGGGGAGCTGGTTGCCTCTGATGCCGGGAACTGGGCGTTCGGTTTTCTGGAGGACGGATCGGCGTTTCTAGGCAGACCTGAGCTGAAAATGAGTATGACCTTCGGAACCGGGAAATATGGTTTGTACGGACTCAATAAGCCTATTGAGTCCGGATGGTTCTTCCTGTATACGAATGACTATGGAAAAACCGTGAAGCATGGAGTAAAGACTGAAAATGCAATTCTGATTCCCACAGAAGGAGAGAGCCTGCAGATTGGCGGAGAATGCCGCTACACAGTGGAATCTGTGTTTTCCGCCAGCGGCAGTGTGGAGATTCCGGAGGGGCGCGTGCTGCTGTCCCTGACCTCGGACAGTGACAGCTGGAGACTCGGCGGAATACACAGCCTGAAAGCAGGGGAGATCGTTACATTACAGATCACATCGGAGGATGCACGCTGGAGCCAATGCCGAAGCGGGATCGGCTGTCTGTATCGGCTTCTGACCGATGGAGAGGAAGAGGAAAACCTGAATCAGATCGATCGGACTATGGCACCACGCACGGCGATCGGCCTGAAGCCGGATGGGACGGTGCTGCTCTATACCGTTGACGGACGGCAGAGCGACTATTCCCGGGGTCTGACCATGGCAGAAACCGCCCGCAGATTGAAGGAACTGGGCTGTACGGAGGCTGGTGCCATGGACGGCGGCGGTTCCACGGCTCTTCGGGCACAGCTTCCAGGCACATCCGATAATGCGCTGATGAGTTCGCCCTCTTTGGGAGAAGAACGAAAGGTACCGGTTTTCCTGATGCTGACGTCAGACAACAACGGTTCAGGGACTTTGCACACCATTTCGCTGCAGACGACGGACAAGGTTCTGCTGACCTCTGCGAAAACGACGATTACCGCCGGAGCCTGTGATGAAACCGGGATTCCGGTGATTTTGCCCAGCTATATCTGGTCTGCCAATGCGGGCAGCATAGAGGATGGCTGCTTCCGGGCACCGGATCATGCCTGTACGGCGGAGATCCGCGCGACTGCACAGGGAGCTTCCGGAACACTGATGATTCCGGTCATCGAAACACCGGATCGGATCGAACTGTATCGGGAAGACACCGGCGCACCGGTGGATGTGCTGGTGACGCTGCCGGACAGCAGTCTGGAGCTTTGTGCAAAGTCTGTCTGGAACAGTATGCCTGTTACGGCGGAGGATTCGGATTATGTTTGGAAGCTGACCGGAAATGCAGGCAGCATTACGGATATGGGTACCTTTACCGCTTCTAAGGGTGGAACGGGGATGCTGTCCGTAACGGCAGGCGAGTGTACCGTCCGGATTTCCGTTCTGGTTATGGATACCGTTTTGTGCGAGGATGATTTCGAAACTGTGGAGGCAGGAGGAACGGAAGAACTGACATGGTGCCAGTCCATGGATCGGGAGCGGGTTCGCTACGGCAGCGGAAGCATGTGTCTGAACTACCGGCTGGATGGCGGCAGCGTCAGCTTCCCGATGGATCAGTATCGAACCGACCTTACGGATTATGTGACATTCTGGATCTGGTGCGATGGCAGCGGCAACAGTCTGTATTCCGTACATGACCGAATGACGCTTCTGCTGGGCAGCATGGATCATGTGGGCTGGGAACAGTTCACAGTGGAAACCGGCCGGTACGGGGCAATACACGAGTTGCGTCTGAGCGGCAGCGGCAGCGGTACGATCTGGCTGGACCAGCTGGTGCTGAGTAATACGAATGACGCGGACACAGAAGCACCGATCATCCGCCTGGAGACAGAAGGAAGCGGCATCCGCGCAGTGGTGTGGGATCGGAACCAGAAAAATCTGCCTGCTGAGAATCTTCGGCTGACAGTAGATGGACTGGAAATTCCCTTCGCTTATGACGCTGCCGGTGGTGAACTGACGACAGGCTGGGTAAAAGGAGAAGGAATGCAGCACGTGATGCTTTATGCGGCAGACAGCAGCGGAAATTATTCTTCCGCATCTCTGATGCTGGGCACTGAAAATGTGACGGCTTTCCCGGATATGGAGGGACACTGGGCATCCGATTATGCTGTTTATCTGAGTCGGCTGGGTGTGATCAACGGAAAACCCGCTGCAGATGGTACTGTTGTGTTTGATCCGAATACGCCGGTCACCAGAGCGGAATTTGCGGTGATGCTCTGCCGCTGGCTGAAGATTGATACCAAACTGTATGCCGGATTGGACAGCTTTGCAGATCAGAACGAGTTTCCCGACTGGGCGGCAGACAGTATTTCGGCAGTAAAGATGCTTGGATTGATGGATGGAACGGAGGAAAGCTCCTGCAGATCCTTCTCTGCGTCCAAACCGCTGACGAGAATCGAGGCGGCTGTGATTCTGGGACATACCATGGAAGGCGGCAGAATGAATGCCGACCTGCCATTCAGGGATGCTTCGGAGATTCCGGAGCAGGCTCTGCCTTATGCCTCGCAGCTTGCCATGATGGGTGTCATGCAGGGTTATAATAATGTATATGATCCGTTTGGAAACCTGACCCGCGCACAGGCAGCGAAGATCCTTTCCGTGATGACCTGAAAAAGGGGAAAGTATGGGAGGTTTACGGATTTTGGGTTTGGACCCGGGAATCGCTATTGTTGGTTTTGGTTTGATCGAGGCAGAACGGGGCAGCTTTCGCTATTGTACCTGCGGCGCAATCCGGACGGAAGCAGGACTGCCGCTGTCCGAGCGGCTGGAGATTATCTATCACGATCTTAACCAGCTGATTGAGGCGCTGAAGCCGGACGCTGTGGCTATTGAAGAATTGTTTTTCAATACGAATATCACGACCGGCATCAGCGTGGCGCACGGCAGAGGCGTTCTGCTGCTTGCCTGCCGTCAGTGCGGCATACCAATCTATGAATACACGCCGCTGCAGGTCAAACAGAGCGTAGTCGGCTACGGACGGGCGGAAAAGCATCAGGTCATGGACATGGTAAAGCGAATGCTCCGACTGCAGGCGGTTCCGAAACCGGATGATGCGGCGGATGCACTGGCAATTGCGCTGTGCCATGGCAGAGCCGCGACTTCACTTTTGTTTCAGACGGGGGAGAATACGCAATGTTCTACTACTTAAAGGGAATTGTAGCAGCCATCGAACAGAATCTGGCGGTGGTGGATGTGAACGGCATTGGGTTCAGCTGCAATACTTCCATGCGAAGCCTCAGTGCTTTGGAAATCGGCAAGGAAATTCAGCTTTTTACATGGTGCAACATCCGGGAGGATGCCTTTGATATCTACGGTTTTGTCAGCAAAAAGGAACTGGAATGCTTCAAACTGCTGGTAGCCATCTCCGGAGTTGGCCCGAAAGCGGCACTGTCCATTCTGTCTGCCGCGTCTCCGGAGGAACTGGCGCTGGCTGTTGCAAACGGCAACGAGAAAGCGCTGACCATTGCACCCGGTGTGGGCAAGAAACTGGCACAGCGGATTCTGCTGGAATTGAAGGACAAGCTCGCCGGAGAACTGAACGCTGTAACGCCGGGAAGCATCACCATGCCTGCGGCGATTGGAGGAGACGGCAAGGTTCGGGATGTTTCTGCAGCATTGGCGGTTCTGGGATATACGCCTGCGGAAATCAATGCGGCCCTGAGTAAGCTGGATCTGGAACCGTTGAGCGTGGAAGATGCGATCAAGGCCGTATTGAAAACGGCTTTGCGATGAGGTGGATGCATGAGCATTGAGATATCCGGTATTGCCGGTGAAAAGAAACAGACGCTGACGAATACAACCTTTGTGCCGGAGGATGAGGGAGAATTTTCCCTCCGCCCGCAGACTTTACGAGAGTACATCGGACAGGAAAAGGCCAAGGGTAATCTGAAAATCTTTATTGAAGCCGCAAAGAAACGCGGGGAACCGTTGGATCATGTGCTGCTGCATGGCCCTCCCGGTCTGGGAAAGACCACGCTGGCGCAGATCATCGCCAATGAAATGGGCGTTAATATCCGAAAAACCTCCGGCCCGGCCATTGAAAAGCCGCGTGATCTTGCGGCTTTACTGACAAATCTGAATGAGAATGATATCCTGTTTGTGGATGAAATTCACCGACTGAACCGCAGCGTGGAGGAAATCCTCTATCCTGCCATGGAAGACGGTGAAATTGATATCATTCTGGGTCAGGGACCTTCCGCGAACTCCATTCGGCTGGAACTGAAAAAGTTTACCCTGATCGGCGCGACAACCAGAAGCGGCCAGATTTCTGCGCCCCTGCGGGATCGGTTTGGCGTACAGCTGAAACTGGAACTGTATACGCCGGAGGACCTGCAGAAGATTGTACAGCGCAGTGCGGAACTGCTGCAGATCGGGATCGAACCCGGCGGCGCGGCAGAAATCGCCCGCCGCAGTCGTGGTACGCCTCGGATTGCAAATCGGATGCTGAAGCGGGTTCGGGATTTTGCGGAGGTTATCGCCGATGGTGTGATCACAAGGGAAGTGGCGGATGACGCACTGACCCGGCTGGATATTGACCATATGGGACTGGATAACATTGACCGCCGACTGCTGCGAAGCATCATACAGCAGTATGGCGGAGGCCCTGTTGGCCTGGATACGCTGGCTGCCACCGTGAATGAAGAAACCGTGACCATTGAGGATGTATATGAGCCGTATTTGCTGCAGCAGGGCTTCATCACCCGTACTCCAAGAGGACGCTGCGCCACAAAACAGGCATACCTGCATCTGGGACTTCCGTATCTGCAGAACGGCGGAACCGGGGAACAGCTTTCTCTGGAACCGTAAAACGGAAAAGGGCAGTTTCTCTTATGTTTTTCTGAAAAAAAGATAGTTTGTGACTTGACATTTAATAGGCAGAAGTCTATAATGCAACCGTAAAAATAGGAATGGAAAGTGTAATATCTGACAAATGCGTGATGAAGAACTGCAGGCATTGGCCGCAGCGGGAGACAGCGGGGCAGAGGAAACCCTGATTCGCAATTACTACCGGGTCATCCGCAGTATGGTACGGCCCTATTTTCTGGTCGGCGGAGACAGCGAGGATCTTCTGCAGGAAGGTATGCTGGGTCTGCTCAGTGCTATTCGAACCTATGATGCCGGGGTCAGTGTAAGCTTCCGCTCCTATGCACAGCTTTGTATCCGCCGCCGCATTTATACGGCGATTCGGAATGCGGCAGGAACAAAGAATGTATCTCTCGATGATTGTCTGTCTTTGGAGTCCTCTCTTTTTGAAAACCAGCCTCAAAACCAGGAGCTACGCAACCCTGAGGAGATTCTGATTCTCAGGGAAGATGCACAAAAGAGATACCGGGATCTGCTGCAGCAATTATCTTCCCTTGAGGCACAGGTGCTGCATTGTTTCCTCAAAGGGATGTCCTACCGTGAAATTGCGGAAACCACCGGCAGACCCGAAAAAGCAGTGGATAACGCCGTGCAGCGCATCCGCCGCAAATTCGCCAAAACCCAGAAAGACCCCAGCGACTACAGCTTCGGCTGACGCAAATACAAGGCTGAAAAGCCAAGAATTGTCAAAAAGTGAGGATTAGCAATGTTTCAGGACAAGACTTTGATCTGCAAGGAATGTGGTAATGAGTTCGTGTTCACCGCCGGTGAGCAGGAGTTCT
>DCGQ01000010.1 GCA_002314635.1 Clostridiales bacterium UBA1774 | reverse complement strand
GTGGCTGGACGGGGTGGCCAGAAAGGCCTCCAGCCGGGTACACGGAAACTTCGTGATCTGCAAGCTGGAGCAGGTGGATTCCGTGGAAGCCGCCATGACGCTGAAAAACAAGGTGGTTCTTGCCCGCCGCGCCGACATTCCGCTGGAGGAAGGCGCCTGTTTCGTGCAGGATCTAATCGGTCTGCCGGTTCTGGACGAGGCCGGAAATCAGATCGGCGTGTTGAAGGACATTATGGAATACCCTGCCGGAAACGTGTTTCTGGTGCAGGGCAAGGAAGAGCATCTGATTCCCGAAAACGGCGGATTCCTGCGGGAGCTGGACCCGGTGGGCGGGAAAATCGTGGTCAGACTGATCGAGGGTATGTGACATGGTTGCAATGCACATTGATATTCTGACCCTGTTCCCCGACTCCATCAACGCGGTCATGTCCGAAAGCATTCTGGGCCGCGCCCAGAAAAACGACATCATCCGCATTGAGCCGCACCAGATTCGGGATTACACCACCAACCGGCAGATGCAGGTGGATGATTACCCCTACGGCGGCGGTCAGGGCATGGTCATGCAGGCACAGCCGCTGCACGACTGCTGGCAGGCCGTCTGTCAGGATGCCGGTTATCGGGTACACACGATCTATATGTCCGCCGCAGGCAGGCGCTTCACGCAGGCGGACGCGATCCGGCTGAAAGAGAATTATGACCGCTTCATTCTGGTCTGCGGCCACTATGAGGGCGTGGACGAGCGCTTCATTGAAGAATGCGTGGATGAGGAAATGAGCATCGGTGATTTCGTCCTCACCGGCGGCGAGCTTCCGGCCATGACCATTGCGGACGCGGTGTGCCGTCTGGTTCCCGGTGTGCTGGCGGACGCAAGCTGTTTTCAGGACGAAAGTCATTACAGCGGTCTGTTGGAATACCCCCAGTATTCCCGTCCCGCCGAATGGCAGGGTCGGAAGGTGCCGGATATTCTGCTGTCCGGCAATCACGTGGCCATCGCCCGCTGGCGGCGCAAGGAAGCGCTGCGGCGAACCATGCTGCGCCGTCCGGATATGCTGGAGCGCTACCAGCCGGACAAGCAGGACCGCAAGCTTCTGGATGAGCTGCGGCAGGAGCTGGCAAAACAGGAAGAAACGCAGGCTTAACGCTGCATAGGATAAAAGCGGCTGCCTCCCTCATCGGAGACAGCCGCTATTTATATCTGATGACAAACGCCTGCATTTTATCATTTATCGTTTATCGCTACGCCCGTAATGCATTCCCACGCAATCGGTCTTTCCCCCAATTCCCGCAGCAGCGCATTGCAGCGGGAAAAGGGTCTGCTGCCCAGAAAGGCCGGAAGCGCTCCGGCGCTGCGGCCGGCAGACAGAGGGCTTGGATGGGTACTGCAAAGAACCGGGTGCCGCTCCATCCAATCGGCTCCGCAGCCGGTCAGCTTGGGCACGCTGTCCGCAAAGCGGATCGCCTGCTGGCCCCAGAGCAGGAACACCTTGGGACTGCCCTCATGGGCGTATTGCAGCAGCAGCTCCGCCACTACCCGCTGCCAACCCCATGTGCTGTGGGAAAAGGCCGCTCCCCGACTCACGGTCAGCACCGTGTTCAGCAGCAGCACGCCCTGCTGGGCCCAAGGCCGCAGGTCGCCGGACTTGGGCGCTTCGCCGCCCAGATCGGCCTGCAATTCCTTATAGATATTCCGCAGCGACGGCGGCAGCTTTGTCCCCGGCTCCACGGAAAAGGCCAGTCCGTTTGCCTGCCCCGGCTCGTGATAAGGGTCCTGACCCAGAATGATCACCCTGCAGGTTTCCGGCGGCGCTGCCTCTACCGCGGCGAAAATCCGTTCTCTGGCCGGATAGGTCTCCGTGCCCGCGGCCTCCAGCGCGTCCAGTCTGTCATAAATCTCCCTGACGATCTCCCGGTTTTCCGGGGAAAGCAGGTCTTTCCACCGTTCCATACCGTTTCCTCCCGGTTTATTTCAGGCTTTTCAGATAAGCCTTTCGCTCCTCAGGGATCCGATAGCTTTCACAGGCCTTCTGAATGGTTTTCTGATGCACCCACGGGCTGAGCCTCCGCTCCTGCACATAGCACAGCGAAGCGTCCCACTGCTTGGTCAGTGCCGTGGCGAAGAACCACGCCTGCATCATGCGGACATAGTATTCCTCCGACTGCACCCCGGCGGGGATCTCCAGCAGCTCCGGTGCAAAATCCCCGTCCAGAAAATGGGACATCAGCATTTCCATGCCGAACCGGGCCGTATAGGGGTGCGCGGAGGCCGACCATTCCCGAATCTTCCCCAGCAGCTCAGCTTTATGTCTGCGAAACACCTTGGGGGACAGGATATCACACACCGCCCAGTTGTCCACATAGGGTAAAAACCGGTCCACCGCCGCCACGCAGGCTTCATAATCCCGCAGCTCGGAAAGCAGCAGTCCGTGCAGCATATTTTCATCATAGTACGAATGCGGAAGCACATCCAGAAAGTCCTCGTACCCGCCTTCCCGCAGCAGCTCCTTCGCCAGCTTCCGCAGCGCCGGGACGCGAACGCCGATGAACCGCGCCGGGTCCACCGTCGGTGTCAGCTTCCTCTGAAAATCCGCATAGGCGGCATCCTGCAATGCAAACAGCGCGGCTGTGATCTCCATCAAACTCACCTGTCTCTTTCCTTTTCATCCGCAGCAGTATACCTGTTTCCGGGGGAAAAGGCAAGCGCCGCAGCTCACGAAAAATGCGCCGGACAAAACAGTCCGGCGCATTCGGTATCTGCAATCAGGCCGCGGGGGTGGCATCCATGATGACGGTGACGGCGGTGATATGGGGGTTCACGCCTTCGTACCAGTAGAGGAAGCCTTCCATGTCGATCACCTGACCGGGCTGCAGGTTCTTCACAGCCTGATAGACCTCGGTGGTGCTGTCGCACAGGTAGCTTTCCACGGTGAAGGTGTAGGTGGTACCGTTGACGGAAACGTCGAAGTACAGGTCATCGCCTTCGGAACCGGAGCCGTCCCACTTGTACTGAGCGGCGGATTCCACGGTCATGCCGGTGAAGGCGACCTTCTGGTTCTGCTTCTCGATGAGAGAATCGGTGCCCAGCAGATCGGTCACATCCAGAGGCTCGGCAACATAGCTGCCGTCCAGAATCTCGAAGGAACCGTCGATGATCTCCACTTCGCCGGACCACTGGGACTTGTAACCGGTGACGCGGATCTTGGTGCCCTCCACCAGCTTGGCAAAGTCTTCTTCGGAGCAGACGGTCTCATACACGAAGATAGCGCCGTCCTCGTTCTGGGTATACAGGTTGGCCTTGTTGTCCCACCAGGACTGCTTGGCCTGCACATAGGTCTCCACCGTGACGGCAGAGTCCAGCTCGGCTGCGATGTACTCGGCATAGGTCATGACTGCGGGGGTGTTCTCGGTTTCGGAACCGGCGTTTTCGGTCTCGGTTGCACCGTTATCCGCGGGAGCGGTGGTAGCAGCGGCACCGTTGGTGTCCACCGTTCCGGTGTTCGTGCCGGTATTCTTGGCGCAGGCGGCGAGAGCCAGAACCATCGTCAGAGCCAGCACCAGTGCAAGAAGCTTCTTCATGATAATTCTCCTTTTGTTTTCTTCCTGATGATAGTCACGGGCATTCCCGTGAACCTTGTTATTATACTAGCATTATTCCGAATTGCAAGTGCGGTTCGTCACATTTTTCCCGCTCAGCGCTTTTTCTTTTTCAGCCGCGAGACCCCTGCCCAGACGCCCAGCAGCACCCATGCGCCGCCCAGACAGCAGAGCAGCGCCACGGAGGTTTTCGGCAGCGGGCCAAGCTCGGTCTTGCCGGTCTGCCCGTTTCCGTCCAGCTGGTCCAGCCGATACAGGGATGTCACATCCGCGAACAGCTTTTCCATATAAGCCTCGTCCACGGTCTCCTTCCGGCGCACGGATTTGGCCACATTCTCCACCAGCTGACCGGCGGCGGAGCGCAGGGAGGCCGAACCGTTGAACACCGGCGTGATGAAGGTATTCTCCACATTGGCCAGCAGCAGCTTGGCGGCCTGAATCTTCACCGCGTAATGGGTGGTGTTGTCCTCCCCTTCCCGTGCCAGATAATCCTGATATTCGGCGGTCTCTCTGGCGCGGAGGGTGACGGGCACAAAGCCCTCTGTCTGAGAATAGGCGATCTGGGTCTTGTCCGTCAGCAGATACTGCATGAACAGCCAGGAGGCCAGCACCTCCTGCGGGTCCTCCTTGTTGAACAGGCAGACCGACGGACCCTGAGAGATCATCTGCGGATTGTCCCAGTCCACCTGCGGCAGCATCTTGACCTCGGTTTCAAACCGGACGATCTTCTCCTCCGCAATGTCCAGCAGCGGCGCATCGGAACCCATCCATGTGGAACCGCCGGTGGAGTCGATGGCGAAAATGCACTGACCCGCATTCAGGAAGTTGGCCGGATAGCTGGAGATCTTGAAGGTGGAAAAGGCTCTGGTGGCAGCGTGCTCCGCCACCGTATAGAGGATTTCCTTGGTGGTGTCATTGAAGATCTGGATTTCCCCGGCACTGGTACTGTACCCTGCCCCGTTCTGGCGGAGCAGCTGGATCATCATATTATCCGTGGAATAATAGATGCAGGGAATCATCACCTTCTGCCCGTTTACAAGGAAATTGTCCTCGCTGTCCTTGGCCATGGCCGCCTCGGAAACCTCCCAGATGAAGTCCCATGTGAGCTGCTCGGGAATCGTATATCCCAGCTTCTCCACATAGGTCTTGTTGATATAGCAGGCCTCCGTGGAACGCATGAAGGGCAGGTCATAGTAATGCCCGGAAATGATGCCCTCGCTGAGAAACTTCGGGTCGATCTCCGCCTGCGTCACGCCGTCATAGTGCAGCTCGCTGCCGCCCAGACCGTATTTCTTATCGGTGAACAGGTCGTCCAGCGGCACCATCACATCCTCGCCGGTCAGATAGGTGGCAATATGATCGGGATAGGTGATGCAGATATTCGGCGTGGTATTGGTGGCAATGTTGGAGATCACATCGTTGTAGAGCTTGGAATAGTCCGTATACAGCCGGAGATTGATGCGGATATTCGGGTACAGCGCTTCAAAATCCGCGATCACCTGCTCATAGACGGCAACCTGTGCCTTGTTGGTATCGTTTTTTGCCCAGAAGGTCAGCTCATAGCTTTTGGATTCGTCAAAGCTTTCCGGCACCTGAAAGGCGATTCGCTCCTTGGAGCCGTGGCAGCCGGTCAGCTGCGTGCAGATCACCGCCAGCATCAGCAGCAGGGCAGACAGACGTTTTCTCATCCCTTCGTACCTCCTCTGGACACACCGGCCATGATCTTCTTCCGGAAGATCAGGAAAATCACGATCAGCGGAACGGAGATCACCACCACCGCCGCCATCATGGCCGGGATATTTTCCCGTCCGAAGCCGTTTTCCCGAATCTCCTGAATGCCGTTGGAAACCAGAAAATACGCCTGATTGTCCGTGATGAGCCGGGGCCACACGTAAGAGTTCCAGCACTCGATGGCCTTCAGAATCGTCACGGTCACAATGGTTGGCTGGCTGATGGGCAGCATGACCTTCAGCAGATATTTCAGGTCGCTGGTTCCGTCCACCTTTGCGGCCTTATACAGCTCGTCCGGTATCTGCTCGAAATTCTCTTTCAGCAGGTAAAGATAGAACACGGAGGACACGGAGGGCAGAATCAGACCCCAGAAGGTATTCCGCAGCTCCCAGTTGGTGATGGTCACATAGTTCGTAATGACCACCAGCTCATTGGGAATCATCATCATGGCCAGAAACAGGGTGAATACCAGATTCTTGCCCCGAAATTCCAGCCGGGAAAAGGCGAAGGCCGCCAGAATGATCACCACCAGCATGATCGCCGTGGTGGCCACGGTGAAAACCAGCGTATTGGTGAAATACCGACCCAGCGGCACGGAGGTAAAAGCATCCCGGTAGTTCTGCAGGGTGGGACTGAGGGTGAAAAACTTCGGAATGTACTCGCTGTTATACACCGCGTAGCTCTTGACGGAGGACAGGATCATCCAGTAGAAGGGGAACAGCACGATCAGTCCCCAGATGCTGAGCAGGATGTAGGTAATGGTCTTGCCGGTTCTGCTGCGGAGTCTGGCCTTTTTCTCGATCCGCTCATAATCGGTTTCCGTATGTTTATCCATCTGCATTCCCTCCCTCAATAGTGAACATTCTTCTTGCTGACCATCAGGTTGATGCAGGTGATGGTCAGTACGATGGCAAACAGGATCAGCGCAGCCGCGGACGCATAGGAGGGGTATCCACCGCTGTTGCCGTACAGCATATCATAGACATAGCCTACAATGGTATTCATGCCCGCCGCGTTCAGATTCACGCCGAACAGGGCCACCGCATCGCTGTAGGCCTTAAACGCGCCGATAAAACCGGTGATGATCAGGTAAAACAGCATGGGCGAGATCATCGGCAGGGTGATGCGGGCAAAGGTGCGGAGCTTGGAGGTACCGTCGATCCGCGCCGCGTTGTAGTAATCCTGCCGCACGGAGGCCAGCGCGCTGGTGAGGATCAGAATTTTGAAGGGCATGACCACCCACACGGTATACAGGCACATCAGCAGCATTTTCGCCCAGTAGGGGCCGTCGATAAAGTCCACGCTCTCCCCGCCGAACCAGTTGATCAGCAGGTTGATCAGTCCGTCCGAATAGGCGGATTTCTTGAACAGGATCATGAATACCAGACCTACGGCCAGCGTATTGGTCACATAGGGCAGGAAATACACCGTCTGGTAAAGCTGGCGCAGGGGTTTGATGGAATTAAGACCCAGCGAGATCAGCAGCGCCAGTCCGGTGCTCACCGGCACCGTAATAATGACCAGAATCAGCGTATTCTTGATGGCCTGCAGGAAATACGGGTCGTGCAGCACATAGGAGAAATTGTAGACGCCCACGCCCCAGAAGGTCTGAGACGCGGAGTTATACCCTTCCTCCAACGAGTAGACCACCACATCCACCAGCGGATAGACCATGAAAATGCCCAGAAACACCAGCGCAGGAAGCAGATAGAGCCATGCCTTCCCGTTGGATTTTTTCATGGCCTTCCCTCCCCGCTGAGCGTGCAGGGAATCCGCAGCTCCGTCTCCCGGTCAAACAGGAATACCTTGTGGGGTTTCAGCCGGAACGCGATGGTTTCGGCGGCGGGGTTCAGCGCCGTATCGCCGCTGATGATGGCCCGCATGGCGGTTCCGGTAAAGGCAGGATGGGCGGACACCACGCTGGTATCCCGCCCCATGACCTCCACGGCCTGCAGCGCACAATGCAGCGTTCCCTTCTCTTCCGGGATAAAGCCCTCGGGGCGGACGCCCACATAGACCTGCCGATCGGACACGCCCTCCGCCTTCAGCACCGCATCGGCGCCGATGTACAGCATTCCGTTTTTCACCTCGCCGGTGAACACATTGATGGGCGGCGTTCCCAGAAACTTGGCCACAAACAGGTTCACCGGACTGTCATAGACCTCCTGCGGCTTTCCGATTTGCTGCACCACACCGGTTTTCATCACTACGATCATGTCGGAGATGCTCATGGCCTCCTCCTGATCGTGGGTCACGAACACGGTGGTAATGCCCGTTTCCCGCTGGATCCGCCGGATCTCCTCCCGGGTCTGCAGGCGCAGCCGCGCGTCCAGATTGCTGAGCGGCTCGTCCAGCAGCAGAACGCGGGGCATCTTCACCAGCGCTCTGGCGATGGCCACGCGCTGCTGCTGACCGCCGGAAAGCTCGCTGGGCTTCCGATCCAGCAGCTCGTCGATCTGCACCAGCTTTGCCGCCTCCAGCGCCTTCCGCTGCATTTCCTCCTTGCTCAGCTTGTCCTTGCCCTTCAGATTCTGCAGCGGAAACAGGATGTTCTGATTCACGGTCAGATGGGGATACAGGGCATAATTCTGGAACACCAGTCCCACACCCCGGTTTTCCGGCGGAAGCTCGGTCACATCGTCCTCTCCGAAAAACAGCTTGCCGGAGGTAGGCTTCTCCAGACCGCAGATCAGGTTCAGCGTTGTGCTTTTTCCGCAGCCGGAGGGGCCAAGCAGGCCGATCAGCTTTCCATCCGGTATCTCAAATGTGAAATCGTTCACCGCCACCACATCTTCGCGGGATTTCTTATTCCGGTTCGGGTAGCGCTTGGTCAGATTTTGCAGAGTAACCTTCATACCACACTTCCTTTTCGTCCCCCGGGACGCACTTTCATTGCCCTGTATTGTATGCTTTCCCGCCGAACTTGTCAATCTCAGGGATCACAGTCCGCGCATTCTGCGGAAGCGGGGGCCTTCCGCTCCCATGCCGCAGGGCAGGAATCCCAGCTTCTGCAAAATGCGCCGGCTCGCGGCGTTGCCCGGCTCCGTCTCCCCTTCCACCATTTCCACGCCGGGCTGGGCGAAGGCCCAGTCCACCAGACAGGCCGCGGCCTCCGTGGTATAGCCCTTGCCCTCCCATGGGGGTGCGATGCCGTAACCCAGCTCCGCCATGCCCTCCCGGGGCACGCCCTTGAAGCACAGGTCGCCGATCCGCTCCCCGTTCAGATACATGCCCCATGCGGTGTACCAGAGGCGCTGCCGGGGATGGGTCAGCGCGCCCTCCAGCATTTCTCCGTAGGCCTGCCGCATCTCCGCGTCCGCAGCGTCCCGCAGGGCGCGCAGTTCTTCGTCCGTCAGGGGTTTCAGGGTCAGTCTTTCGGTTTTCAGTTCCATGTTTCCTCCATAGGGAAAGCGCAGCCGAAATCGGCTGCGCTTTCCCTCGTCATTATTCTTCGATCTTCATCTTGGGGAAGCACTGGCCGCAGATGTTGCAGCGCTTCTTGGGATTAAAGCGGCAGAACCGCACATTGTCGCCCATGTAGGTATAGCTCTTGTTCCCGGCGAAAATCGGCTTCCGGGGCATGCCGTTTTCGTCCAGATGCTGCTGGTTGATGGTGCCCCAGGTGCCGGACAGGAAGGCGGCCTGGAAAATCAGCGGCTTCTTCATCTTGCGGAACTTGATGGGGCAATGCCATGTGTTGGCCGGAATGCGAACCACGGTGGGCTTGGTGATGATCTTGGTTTCCAGATGATCCGGGTCATCGCCGAAGGCGAACTCGATCTCCGCGTCGAAATCGAAAATGTTCATGGGGTCTGCGCCCATGAAGAAGATGTACTCCTCCACGCCCTGATGGATATGGGTGTCCTCCATATCATTCGCGCCGGTGAATACCTGCCAGCCGCAATGATAGGTCGCGCCTTCCATGTAGGTCTCGCCGCGGAAGTAGGCCTGCGGAGAGGGGCACCAGGGACCCCAGTGGGTCTTTTCCTTGGGCATGGCCAGCACGTTCACCCGCACATCCTCGCTGAGCGCAGGCTTGGGAGCCTTCAGCACGCAGGCGTCGGAATAGGGTCTGGACTTATAATCGGGGGTGATGACGCACTGGGTAGAATCGGGAGCCTTCTCCGGGTCGTAAGCGCCGGTGTCGGTATAGGACGTAACGCCGTCCTCGTTCACCACCGTCCAGGGCACGAAATCGTAGGTTCTGGGGGGCAGTTCATCCTTGTGGGAGAAGCAGTAGCCGCAGTAGGTGCACTTCTTGGCCGGGTTCATGACGCAGTTGCGGGCGCATTCGTCGCCGTAGTACAGGTACTGCATCTCGCCGGAATCCTTCCGCTGCACGTACTTGACCATGCCGGTCTTGCCGGACTGCATGATGGCCTGGAACAGCACCGGCTTATCCACGCGGACGAAGTCCAGCGGACTGTGCCACCAGCCCTTGGGCAGATGGATGATGGTAGGCTCGGTGATGACCACCTTCTCCATGGTTTCCAGCGTCTTGCCCATGTAGAAATGAACCTCCGCATCCCAGGAGTCAAACACGTCGGGCAGCTTGGCGCCGAAGAACACCAGATACTCGTCCTCCCGATGGAAGTGCGGCTCGGTCTCCAGACGGATGGGCTTTACAAAGACCTGAAAGCCGCAGTTCAGCTGGCTGCCGGGCAGATCGGTGTCGCCGCGGAAATAGGCCTGAGGGGAATGAATCCAGTCGCCCCAATGGGTTTCCTGCGGTACAAATTCATAAAAGAGTTTTTCGTATTTTTCCTGCATATTTCGTTCTCCTCTCAAATGATCATCTGATGCACACACTATACACGATTTGTGCAGATGATACAAGGGGGAACCGGGCCGCAGCGCATTTACTTTTCATCGGGAATATGGTATATTAAGCCGGCTTCCGCATCCGTCCTTCTATACTTCTCAGGGGGTGTTCCGAATGGAAACAAACAAGGCTGTTGCACGCATGGTGCCGGGTGATCTGGTGGAGGGTTACTACCTGATCAGCAATATCCAGCTGAAAAAGAACAGTGCCGGAAAGTCCTATCTGGCCGCCGTCATCACCGATGCCAGCGGTTCCATCGGCGCGAAGCTGTGGAACTACACCGGCAAGCCGGAGGAAACGGACAACGGCAAGGTGGCCATGCTCCGGGGCGAGGTCAGCGAGTTTAACGGGGCGCTGCAGTTCATCATCCAGCGTATCCGCATGGCCAATGAGCACGACAGCTATGACCCCACCGCGCTGGTTCCCTCCGCGCCCATCGACCCGGAGCAGACCCTGATGGATGTCCGCGGCATCACCGCCTCCATCGCGGACGAGGATTACCGGGTCCTGAGCCAGACGCTGCTGGAGCGGCATCTGGACACCTTCCGCACCATACCCGCAGCCAAAAGCGTTCACCATGCGTTTCTGAATGGGTTGCTGATGCACACCGCCAATATGCTGCACACCGCCGACTTTCTCAGTGAGGTCTATGCCGAGGTCATTGACCGGAGCCTGCTGCTCAGCGGCGTGCTGCTCCACGACTTCGGAAAGGAGCGGGAGTTTTCCCGTACCCAGCTGGGTCTGGTCACGGATTACTCCGTGGAGGGGGAGCTGCTGGGGCATCTGTATCTGGGTGCCCGGGAAGTGGCGCAGACCGCCCGGGAGCTGGGCATTCCGGAGGAAAAAAGTATGCTGCTGCAGCATCTGCTGCTCAGTCACCACGGCGAACCGGAATACGGCGCTGCCGTCACGCCCCGCTGCGCGGAAGCGGAGCTGCTGCATCTGATCGACCTGATCGACAGCCGCATGGAGATCTACGCCGAGGCCTATGACAGCATTCCGGCGGGTCAGTTCAGCCAGCGGCTCTTTGCGCTGGATCGCCGCGTGTATCGGCACCGGTAATTTTTTCATATTTCTCTTGCAGGAACGATGCAGTTCCGGTATACTATATCAGTTCGACTATTTTATCCGGAAAGGGTTATTCATACATGGATCAGAGAACCAAAGACCAGATTCAGCGGAGAAGGACCTTCGCGATCATCTCCCACCCTGACGCAGGCAAGACTACGCTGACGGAAAAGTTTCTGCTGTACGGCGGAGCCATTCAGTCCGCCGGTTCCGTAAAGGGCAAGCACGGCGACAAGCACGCCACCTCCGACTGGATGGAGCTGGAAAAGCAGCGCGGCATTTCCATCACCTCCTCCGTCATGCAGTTTGAATATGAGGGTTACTGCATCAACATTCTGGACACCCCGGGTCATCAGGATTTCTCCGAGGACACCTACCGTACCCTGATGGCGGCGGACTCTGCGGTCATGGTCATCGACGCGGCCAAGGGCATCGAGCCGCAGACCAGAAAACTGTTTCAGGTCTGCGCCATGCGCGGCATTCCGATCTTCACCTTTATCAATAAGATGGACCGGGAAGCCAGAGACCCCTTTGATCTGCTGGATCAGCTGGAATCCGAATTTGGCATTGCCACCTATCCCATGAACTGGCCCATCAGCTGCGGCGCCACCTTTCAGGGCATTTACGACCGGAGCAGCCGTCAGGTGCTGACCTATACCAACTATCACGGCGGCCGGGACAAGCTGGAATCCATCCGCATCCCCATTGAGGACACGGAGGCGCTGGACGAGGCCATTTCCCAGCGGCTTCGGGAGGAGCTGCTGGAGCAGGTGGAGCTGGTGGAGGGCGCGGGCGATGAGTTTGACCCGGAGCGGGTACACCATGGCAAGCTGAGTCCGGTGTTCTTCGGTTCCGCGCTGCACAACTTCGGCGTAGAGCAGTTTCTGGAAAGCTTCCTGAAGCTGACCACCTCCCCGCTGCCCCGCACCATCGACGACGGCAGCGCGGTAGATCCCTTTGACGATGGGTTCTCCGCCTTTGTATTCAAGATTCAGGCCAATATGAACAAGGCCCACCGGGACCGCATCTCCTTCATGCGGATCTGCTCCGGCCGGTTTGAACGAGGCCGGGAGTATTACCATGTGCAGGGCGGCAAATCCCTCCGCCTCAGCCAGCCTCAGCAGCTGATGGCGCAGGAGCGGGATATCATCGACGAGGCCTTTGCAGGCGATATCATCGGCGTGTTTGACCCGGGCATTTTCTCCATCGGTGACACGGTCTGCGAAAACGGGAAGCAGCTCCGCTTCGCCGGGATCCCCACCTTTGCGCCGGAGCATTTCGCCGTGATCGAGCAGGTGGATTCCATGAAGCGGAAGCAGTTCAGCAAGGGCATGACCGAGATCGCGCAGGAAGGCGCCATTCAGATTTTCTTCTACCCCAATTCCGGCATGGAACGGGTCATTGTAGGCGTGATCGGTATGCTGCAGTTCGACGTGCTGAAATTCCGGATGCAGAGCGAATACGGCGTCGGCTATCTGCGGCAGGATCTGCCCCATGAGCTGATCCGCCGGGTACAGAATCCGGATTTTGACGCGAACAATTTCAACCTGACCAGCGACACCAAATGGGTGCAGGATGTGCGCGGCGGCAATCTGCTGATTTTCAACGGCTCCTGGGCCGTCCGCTGGGCGGAGGAAAAGAATCCGGAGCTGAAGCTCACCGAGTTCCATCAGGACATCGGGCAGGTGTAAACCCCTTAAGTAAACCTTAAACATTCCGGCGCTTGTTTCTTAATTGCTTTTTGGCTATGCTTTCAGCGGCAAGGGTTCTGGCCTTTGTCGCTGAAATTTTCTGTCTTGCGCTCTCAGCCGGAAAGGATTACCATGGAAGCAGCCGTTCGCACCATCAATGCCCTGATCTCTGTTCTCTTTTTGCTCTGCTACGCCTACCAGCTTTTGTACATTCCCGCGGCATGGCTCCGGCCGGTTCGCCGGGGCGGCTCCGATGAACCGCACCGCTATGCGGTGCTGATCGCCGCCCGAAATGAAGAAGCCGTGATTGCCGACCTGCTGCACAGTATCCGGCAGCAAAGCTACGACAGCTCGCTGGTCACGGTTTTCGTGTTGGCGGATAACTGCACGGATCACACCGCCCAGCTCGCCCGCCGCTGCGGCGCGGTGGTCTATGAGCGCTTCGATGACCGGCACATCGGCAAGGGTTATGCGCTGGATACCCTGCTGTGCCGCATCCGGGAGGATTTCCCGGAGGGTTATGACGGATACTTTGTCTTTGACGCGGACAACCTGCTGGATCGGGACTACATCCGGGAGATGAACCGGAGCTTCAACGAAGGCTATTCCGTGCTGACCAGCTACCGGAACAGCAAGAATTTCGGTTCCAACTGGATCTCCTCCGGTTACGCGCTGTGGTTTCTGCGGGAAAGCCGCTATCTGAACGGGGCCAGAATGGCGCTGGGCGCAAGCTGTGCCGTGTCCGGAACCGGGTTTCTCTTTTCCCGCAGCGTGCTGGAGGAAATGGGCGGCTGGCCCTTTCACCTGCTCACCGAGGACATTGAGTTTTCCGTTTACCAGATCACCCACGGGCGGCGCATCGGCTACTGCCCCACCGCCGTGCTGTATGACGAGCAGCCGGTTTCCTTCCGCCAGTCCTGCCGCCAGCGGCTCCGCTGGGCCAAGGGGTACCTGCAGGTATTCCGGCACTACGGCCTTCAGCTCACAAAGGGAATGCTGAAAGGCAGCTGGTCCTGCTACGATATGTCCATGGCCATCATGCCCGCATTCGTTCTGTCCTTCTGCAGTGTGGTATTCAATGCGGCGCTGTCCGTCAGCGGACTTCTCAGCGGACTGGGTGTCTGGTTCGCGCTGAAATCCCTGCTGGAATGTCTGGGCAGGATGTATCTGATGCTGATGGGCATTGGTCTGATCACCACCGTGACCGAGTGGAAGCAGATTCACGCCTCCACCGGGCGCAGGCTGCTGACGGTATTTACTTTCCCGCTCTTTATGTTTACCTACATTCCCGTATCGCTGGCCGCGCTGTTCCTGCGGGTGGAATGGAAGCCGATCCATCACACGATCCGCGCCGCCGTGCCCGCAGCCGGAAACGATACCTGTGAAAAAAGGGGGTCATTTCATGTACACCGTATTAGTCTGCGATGACGACACAGACATTCTCGCCGCGCTGGATATCTACCTTTCCTCCGACGGCTATCAGGTTCTGAAGGCGCAGAATGGTCAGGAGGTTCTGCAGCTGCTGCAGCGGGAGCAGGTTCATCTGATCCTGCTGGATGTGATGATGCCGGTGATGGACGGGCTGACCGCGCTGAACCGCATCCGGGAGGTCAGCAATGTGCCGGTGATCCTGCTCACCGCCAAAAGCGAGGATACGGACAAGATTCTGGGTCTGAACGTGGGCGCGGACGACTATATCACCAAGCCCTTTAACCCGGTGGAGCTGCAGGCACGGGTACGCTCCCAGCTTCGCCGCTATCTGCAGCTGGGCGGCAGCGTTCCCCGCAGCTCCGTCTGCGCCGTAGGCGGCATTGAGCTGGACAACGGTGCCAAAACCGTGACGGTGGACGGAGAGCCGGTCTCTCTGACGCCCAAGGAATTTGACATTCTCCGCTTTCTGATGGAGAACCCGGGCACGGTCTTTTCCCCCTCGGAAATCTACCGGCAGGTCTGGGGCGATATCCCGCTGAACGCCGCCGGAGCCATCGCCGTGCATATCCGCCATCTGCGGGAGAAGATCGAAATTGACCCGGGACAGCCCCGGTATATCAAGGTCGTCTGGGGCCGGGGCTATAAGCTGGAGGGGGATCGGGTATGAAATACCGTCTGGGGAATACCGCCGTCAAGGTCTTTCTGTTTCTGGCCGTGGTCTTTCTGGGCTGGTTCACCGCTGCCGGGTGCATCGGCATATATGTGCTGGCGGAGGAGGGCGTGTATACCGACGGCGGCATTTCCATGCAGGAGGACATTTACGATACCATCTGCCGCAATGATATCCAGCGTGCGATTACCTTCCTTCTTTCCAATGAAAACGCCGACCTGTCCCAGATGCAGGAGGAATTTTCCAAGGAGCTGAGTGAGCAGCGCTGCAACTCCGGCATCTGCATCACAGACCCGAAAACCGGCGTTTCCATTTCGAATTTCACGCAGGAAAGCTGGCTCCACGAAACCGAATCCAGTCTGGCCTTCCGGGACGGGGCGCAGGACACGGACTATTATCGGATCACCGCACATCTGAAACCGGACTATACCAGCTATGACCTGCTGATGCGTATGGCACAGCGGGCGCTGAACTGGCGCTATCTGCTTCCGTGGGTCACGCTGGTGCTGCTGGCCGCCGCGCTCACCGGCTTCGGTGCGCTGATGATCTCCGCCGGTCAGTGGAACGGCTATGAGGGGTTCCACAACACATGGTTTGACCGTGTTCCGCTGGATGTAATGGCCTTTGCGGTGTTTCTGATCGGCTGCTTCTGCGTGAATCGGGATCTGTCCCTGCCGGTACTGCTGCTGTTGCTGGCGTTTGTGGCTTATCCGATGCTGCTGGGTCTGATCTGTTCCTTCGTCAGCCGCTGCAAGGCGGGAAGGCTGATCGCCACCACCTGCATCGGCTGGTGCTTCCGGCAGCTTCGGCGGTTCGTCCTCTGGGTCGTGCAGAGCTTCCGGGGTCTCACCGGTATGTGGCGGATGGGACTGGCGCTGCTGGGCGTAAGCTGCTTCCGGGTGCTCTGTCTGTTTCTCTATGAAGAATCCCGCTCCCCCTTCTTTCTTTTGCTTCTGTTTTTCGGTGACTTTCTGCTGGCGCTGTATCTGCTTCGCATCACCCACGGGTTTCAGAAGCTGGAAGCGCTGGGCAGGAAGCTGGCCGCCGGTGACTACAACAGCACCGCAGAGCCGGACACGCTTCCCCTGCCGCTGCAGCTCCACGGCGCCGATCTGAATGCCATTCAGGACGGGGTGCAGGTGGCGGTGTCCCGGGAAATGAAGGCCGAGCGAATGAAAACCGAGCTGATCACCAATGTGAGCCACGATATCAAAACGCCGCTGACTTCTCTCATCAGCTATGTGGATCTGCTGCAGAAGGAGGAGCTGGATAATCCCCGGGTGACGGAGTATCTGGCGGTTCTGGAGCGGCAGAGCAAGCGGCTGAAAAAGCTGACGGAGGATCTGGTGGAGCTGAGCAAGGCCAGCAGCGGCACCATCACCGTCAATCCCCAGCCTACGGATGTGAATGTGTTTCTCACCCAACTGGAGGGCGAGTATGCGGAGCGGCTGAAAGACGCGGATCTCCGGCTGGTCACAGTGCCCGCCCCGGAGAATCCCCGGATTCTGGCTGACCCCATGCTGCTCTACCGGGTGGCGGAAAACCTGATGAGCAACATTCTGAAATATGCCCTTTCCGGTACGCGGGTGTATCTGAATGCGGAGATCCTCGCCGGGCGGGTGCTGATCAGCTTCAAGAATGTCTCCCGGGAGGCGCTGAACATCTCGCCGGACGAGCTGCAGGAACGCTTCGTCCGGGGCGACAACGCCAGAACCAGCGAAGGCAGCGGACTTGGCCTGTCCATCGCCCGAAGTCTGACGATCCTGCAATGCGGCAGCTTTGACCTGAGCATAGACGGGGATCTGTTCCGGGTGGATCTGGGTTTCCCATACAATGACAAACTGTGATAATACAAAGACAGCCGGCTCAAAAGAGCCGGCTGCCGGTTTTTCAGGATGCTTACACGCCCAGTTCGAAACGCTCGATGTAGTTGTTCTGGTCGTCGGTGGACATATGGGTGAAGTAAGCGGAGAAGCCTGCGATACGGACGATCAGATCCTGATAATCCTCGGGATGCTTCTGCGCCTCGCGCATGACCTGAGAATCCGCCACGGTGAAGTGGTACTGGATGCCGCCCAGACGGAAGTAGGTGCTGATCAGGTCACGTACCTTGGCAAACGCATCGTCGCCCTGCACGGAGTTGGCGTCGAAACGGGAGTTGATGGCGCCGCCGCAGCGAAGCTTGGTCCAGGGCATCTTGGAAACGCTCTTCACATAGCTGAGCGGCCCGTTCTTGATGCAGTCCTGACGGGGATCGCTGGAGATGGAGAGAGCTTCGCCGGTCTTGCGTCCGTCGGGCGTTGCCCACTGGCGCTGGCCGCCGCGCACCCAGTACAGATCCAGAGCGCCGCAGTTGTTGGTGCCGCCGTTCACACCGGGACGGGAGTTGAAGTAGTCCGCCCACATATTGGTCATCCACACGATGACGGAATCGGGATCGTCGTCGTCATTGCCGTAGTGCGGCATGGCGTTCAGAATGCGCTGACGCAGCAGCTCCTGACCGGGGCCTTCCCAGTTCTGGCAGATGGCGTCATACAGCTCCTGCTTGCTGACGGTCTTATCGTCAAAGCACAGCTTCTTGATGGCATAGAGGCTGTCGCCCACGGTGCCGATGGCGGAGATCATGCTGCCCATGCCGTTGTAGGTAGCGCCGCCCCAGGTCACGTCCTTGCCGTTTTCCAGGCAGCCTTCCGTCATCATGGAGGCGGAGAGGACAGGCCATGCGGTCTTGAAGATCAGCGCCGCATAGTGATAGGTGCGGGCCATGTTGTCGATATAATGCTTGCTCTGGCGCTCGAACTCTGCCTTCAGCTCTTCCCAGGTCTCGTACTCGGGGAGGGTCTTGCAGGGCAGCTCGCCTTCGCGCTTGGACATGGGATCCTTGTTGCCGTGGATGATGTACTGCAGGATCTGGATCAGGCCGCTGCCGCTGCCGAACGCGCCGCAGTTGGCCGCCATGGACCATTCCTTGCCACTGATGGCAGGCTCGACGCAGCCGAACACGGCGTAGCGGCGGGCGTCCTCGATGGGCACGCCGCGATCCAGCATGGCCTGAATGATCTGATCGTCGTTATTGAACTGAGGCATACCGCCCAGACGGATGGAGCAGGCCACGGCAATATCCCAGATTCGGTCAGGGGTGAACTTGTTGACGCGAAGAGCAAGGCTGGGCTCTGCCACGCGGAGACGGTAGTAGGACAGCAGCACCATTTCGGTGGCCAGATTGTAGTCACCGGCAGACCCGTCGGCCTTCTGACCGCCGACGGTGATCAGGCTGCCGGCAGCGATGTTCTGCATACCGCCCTGCAGGGAGAAGAAGTTCTTGCCGTTCTTATGGGCCTCGATGAGCTGGTCATTGGTGGGCTTGGGGAACATGATGATCTGGTTGCCGTCCTGCAGCAGGTAAGCGTCAAACAGATCCTGCGCGGTCTCGCGGGTGAGACGGCCTTCCTTGATGTCGTTCTCCACCAACGGCCCCAGGAAGGAGTCGATGATTCCGGGACTGTCGGCCCAGTGCACACCGTCGGCGATCAGCAGGTATTCATAGAACAGCATGGTCTGGATGCCTTCCCACAGGGTACGGGCCGGATGCTCGATGATCCAGTCGCAGGAATCGGCCATCTGCAGCAGCTCCGCCTTGCGGGCGGGGTCAGCGGTGGTCTCGGCCTTCTTGCGGCAGCCCTCGGCATAGCGCTTGGACATGAGGATCATGCCGTCGCACACCTTGATGTAGGCGCGGTAGAAGATGGCGGACTGCACATTGTCCGTGGTGGTGTTGGCGTTGATGGCGGCCAGCTTCTCCTCGGCGATCTTCTTGCAGCCGCCGAAGCTGACGGTCACGGCCCGCTCGTAGCCCGGGCAGAAGTGGCCGGGATAGGAGCCGTTCAGGAAATCGCGCATGGGGCCCATGCGCTCCACGAAATCATCCGGGAAGAGGCCCAGACCGGTGGAGACAATGTCGTTGTCCTTCCAGTAGTCGGCAGCTTCCAGAATCCACTTGCGGTCCTCATCGGAGACCCACACGCTGCCGGGCACCTGCCATGCAGCCTTGAAGCGCTCATCCGTGTCGCCGAAGCAGCTGCGGATCCAGAACTGGGGGGTCTGCTCGATGTCGAAGTGAACGGTGCGGGTATGGGGGCCGCAGTCGCCGAGGAAGATATCATCATCGTCAATGTTGATCTCGCGGGTGGCGCACCACTGGTACAGATAACCGGCGCGCTTCAGAATGGGGTACTGATTCTGATGCTTCTGGTAGTAGTCGGTGATGATGCGGTTTCTCTCGAAGTTGAGGCGCATATCGTTGTTGATGCGCAGGCGCTTTTCCTTGAGAGCTTTGATTCTGTCCGAAATGGGATAATCAAAGTTTTCCATGGTATTCTCCTTCCGGCACCGGTAAAGGTGCAAATATTAACATCGTGATCGCCCGCTCCGGGCGGAACCGTGGCTCAGTGGATCTGGCAGGGCAGCTCCAGCGCTTTGAAGACCTCCAGCGCTTTTTCCATGAAGCTCTCCGGTGGCGGCTCCACATTGGTGAGCCGGTAGCGCCAGCCAAGGCGCTCATACTTTGTCCTTCCTGCCTTGTGATAGGGCAGCAGCTGCACCAGCTGCACCGCGTCGCCCAGTTCCTTGCAGAACTCGGCGGTGGCGCGGATGTTCTCCGCGCTGTCGTTCAGCTTGGGAATCATGGGATAGCGCACCTGCAGCGCGGCCCCGTTCCTGGCCAGGAAGCGGGCGTTATCCAGAATCAGCTCATTGGGTACGCCGGTGAGCTTTTTATGGTGATAGGAATCCATATGCTTCAAATCGTACAGGAACAGATCCGCATAGGGCATGATCTCTCCGTACTGGGCGGTGGGGGCAAATCCGGTGGTATCCAGGCAGATGTGAATACCGCTGTCCTTCAGACGCTTGCACAGGTTCAGCGTGAAATCGAACTGCGCCATACATTCGCCGCCGGAGATCGTAACGCCGCCGCCGTTTTCAAAGAAGCTTACGTCCTTCATCAGGCGGGTATACACCTCATCCACCGTGGTATTCCACCCGGCGGTATAGAGGGACTGGGTGATGCAGGCATCCGCGCATTTCAGACAGCCGCTGCACTTGGCCCGGTCGATCTTGATTTTCTCGACCATCTGGTCCTTGCCCATCAGCTTGCTGGGTGCATCCCGGGTGATGGCACCCTCGGGGCAGGCCTTGATACAGGCATTTTCACAAAGGTCAGCGCCCAGACATTTCAGCGGCAGATACCCCAGCTCGAACTGATGCCGCTGGGATTCCGGACTGTGACACCAGAGGCATTTCAGCGGGCAGCCCTTGGTATAGACTGTGGTGCGGATTCCGGGGCCGTCATGTACCGCGTAACCCTGAATATCATAAATATGACCGGGAGCGTTCGTATATTCCACTGCCGATTCTCCTTTTCCGTTCTTGGTCAGAAACTGAAACTATTCCATGCTACTTGATCATTATATACAAAATCTCCTGATTTGCAAGAGCGTGTTTGCGCAAAAATGCAGTTTATGTCGAATCATTTTATTCTTTTTCCCTGCCTTTACAAGTGCGGATATCTGTATTATAATAGTTTCAGAAAAGCGGCTCAGCCGCAAGATTGAGTACAGGAGGAATTTTACCATGCAGGAAGTTTATGAATTTCTGAAGAAGGCCGGCACCTACTATCTGGCCACCGTCGAGGGCGACCAGCCCCGCGTGCGTCCTTTCGGCACCGTCAACATTTTCGACGGCAAGCTGTACATCCAGACCGGTAAGATCAAGCCCTGCTCCAAGCAGATGGCTGCCAACCCCAAGGTGGAGATCTGCGCTTTCGCAGGCGGCCAGTGGGTTCGTATCGCTGCCAAGGCCATCAACGATGACCGTCTGGAAGCCAAGGTCAGCATGCTGGACGCTTATCCCCAGCTGAAGGGCCAGTACAAGGCCGATGACGACAACACCCAGGTCCTCTATCTGGAAGACGCTGTCGCCACCTTCTCCTCCTTCGGCGGCCCCTCCCGCGAAGTGAAGTTCTGAGCAGCAACCCCGAAGTCTTCCGGCATCCGATGATATGCCGGGAGGCTTCTTTTTTTCGAAAAAGTCCAAGGACTTTTTTCGAGAAGGCTGATGGTCTGCGGCAGGCTCCGCTTATGCCGACCGGTATACCTATTCTCCGGAGCAGCAATGCGCCCCCTATGCAGACCGGCAAGGTACTGCACAGGGGGCGCTTTCCTATGAGAGCTGCCGCCGAAACCGGGGCAGCTCCCTTTTTTACTGATAATTGTCGTACATTCTGGCGGCCATCTGCAGCGCCGCCTCTTTCGTGACCGGAACCGGGCAGTAGGTGCTGAGGTGGCTCTGATAGCCTTCCTCTGCCACCTTCAGGACTTCCTCCCGGGAATAACCCAGCTCCTTCAGCGACTTCACTTCCAGCTTCCGCATCATGGCCCAGACCGCGTCCGCGCAAAGCCGTCCCAGCTCCGCGGCAGTTTCCTCCCCGGTCAGGGGAATCCGCATGGCCTCTGCCACCTTCAGGATCTCCGCCGGAACCGCAGGCGCGGCGTATTCCAGCGTGACCGGCAGCGCCTGGGCGCAGTTGTAGCCGTGGGGCGTGTGGAACTGGATGCTCATGCCGTCCGCCAGCGCGTGACCTACATGGCACATGGTCTCCGCGAAGGCGATTCCGGCCCAGTCCGCGGCCATGGCCATTTCGGTTCTGGCAGCCACATTGTCCGGCTCACTCCATGCGGTGTACAGATTATCCACGATCTTCCGGATGGCCGCACAGGCAAAAAGCTGGTTGTGCGGATTGGTCACGTTGCTGGTCACACACTCTGCCGCGTGGGACAGCGCGTCCAAACCGGTGAAGGCGGTCTCGTCCTTTGGCAGCGTGCAGGTCAGCTCCGGGTCTACCACGGCCAGATCGGTGTTCACAAACACGCTCCATTTGCCGTTGGTCTCCGTCTGGGTGATGATGGCCACCCGGGTGGCCTCGGAGCCGGTTCCGGCGGTTGTGGGCACGGAAACCACAGGCACCTTGGTATCCACGTTGATGGGGTGAGCCAGCACATACTTTTTGATGGGGCCGGGGTTGGACATCAGAATGCTGGTGGCCTTGGCCGCATCCATGCTGCTGCCGCCGCCGATGCCGATGATCACATCCACCTGCTCCCGCAGGGCCAGTTCTCCTGCCGCATCCACCACGCCGATGGTGGGGTCGGACACCACCTGCCCGAAGCAGACGCAGGCAATGCCCGCCGCCTGCAGGCTCTTTACCGCACGGTCAACAATTCCCGCGGCCTCGATGCCCGGGTCGTAAACGCACAGTGCCTTTTTGCTGGAAAGCTGCTCCGAAACATACTCGCCCAGATGATCGATTGCGCCTGCGCCGAAATAGACGGGGCAGTTCTGCATATAGCGAAACATGGTCATCTTCCTCCGGTCAACGAATCACGCTTACTTCCAGCCGCTGCTCTGCGGCCTTCAGCTTGGGAAATTCCTTTGCGGCATAACCCAGCGCACAGGTTCCCACGCAGGCAAAGCCCTCGGGGAAGCCCAGCTTTTTCTGCAGCTCCTCGCTGCGATTAATGCCCATCATGGCCATCCACAGATACACGCTGTCGATACCCTGATCTGCGGCCATGACCATCATGTTCTGAATGATGCAGCCGGCGTTGGACAGTTCAATATTTTCCAGAAAACCCTTCTTGGCCGCAACCACCACCAGCGTGGGCGCATGGTAAACCGGATGGGAATCCGGGTTTCCGTTTGCGGAGGACAGATCAATCTCAGCAAGCAATTCCGGGTTCTGAACCGCAACCAGCTTCAAGCTGGCGAAATCCGCGCAGCCGATGGCAGCCTGACCGCCGGCAAACAGGATTTCCTGAAGAGCTTCCTCCGGAATCTGGCGATCCGAAAAGGCGCGGGTAGAGTGGCGAAGCTTGATTGCATCCATCGTATTCATGAATAGTTCCTCCTGTCGTAATGGATTCTGTCTGAATTGTAATACAAGTTCCGGAAAAGCGCAATAGAAAAGCGCCGGACTCCGGCCTTCCGGCAGAGGGTAGCCGGGCATCCGCGCGGTTTTGGCAAAATCAGCCTTTTGAGCCGTATCGTGCGGCGTCGGTATCAGGCGTTTCCTGACCCGCCGGATTCCTTCAAAGCCTTTGCCAGCTTGACGATGCGGCTGGTACCCAGTCTGTCCGCGCCAAGCCGGATAAACTCCGCCGCGTCCTCCAGCGTTGCAATTCCTCCCGCAGCCTTAATGTGCAGATGCGGCTCCACATTTGCCTTCAACAGTGCCACATCCTCTTTCGTAGCGCCGCCAGTAGAAAAACCGGTGGAGGTTTTGATAAAGTCCGCGCCGGAATCGGAGACCACACGGCACATCTGAATCTTTTCCTCCTCCGTCAGCAGGCAGGCTTCCATAATGACCTTCAGCGTGCGGCTGCCGCAGATTTTGCGAACCTCCTGAATCTCCTGCATGACCTGATGATAGAGTCCGGCCTTGATCCAGCCGATGTTGGCCACCATGTCGATCTCGTCCGCGCCGTCTGCTATAGCTTCCGCGGTTTCGAAGCGCTTGACCGCGGTATTGCACACGCCGTTGGGAAAACCGATCACGGTGCAGACAGGCAGACGGCCTTCCAGATACTCGGAGGACTGCGCCACAAAGCAGGGGGAGATGCAGACCGATGCCACCTTGTATTCCAGTCCTTCCTCGCAAAGCTGCCGAATATCCTCCCATACTGCCGTCTGTTTCAGCAGCGTATGGTCACATTTTGAAAGAATTTCCTGAATGTCCATCTTGTTTCTCCTTCCTGACTGTCATGCAATATGCTGTCGCTCATGCCTCTCTGCAATGAAACCATGCGCGGATCTCCGAGGCGGCTGCGGTGCAGGAGCCTTGAATCATCTCCGGTCTGCCGCCGCCCCGCCCGTGCAGCGCGGCATTGATCTCCTTTGCAGCCTGTCTCAGATCGTTACTGCGGCTGCCGATGATGTATTTATAGTCTCCGTCCCGCCCGGAAAAGGCGGCGCAGATCCCCGGCGTCTTTTGCATACCGGCATTCACCAGCTCCCGCAGCGAATCCGGCTCCATTTCCTCGTAAAACAGGCAGATATTCCCCTCGTCCGGTTGGATGCTTTCCGTCAGAAGGTTCAAAATCTCCTGCTTTGCTGCATACAATCTGGTTTTCTGTTCCTCCAGCTCTCTCAAACAGCGCCGAACCGCCTCCGGCGTGTCCAGCTGCGGGACGCTTAGCAGGCCGGAGATTTCCAGCGTTGCCAGATAGCGCCGATGCGCGTCCTCCAGCGCATCCATGCCGCAGAGCATATGGAGTCTGGTGCCGCCTCTGTGGCGCATGAAATCCAGAATATGCAGGCTTCCGATCTCCCCGGTGGACTTCACATGGGGCGCACAGCAGGCGCACAGATCGCAGCCGGTGATTTCCACCAGTCTCACATTCTCTGTCAGGTCAAGCTTGCTGCGGTATTCCAGCTTTTGCAGTTCTTCCTGCCGGGGGTAGCGGCAGATGACCGGCACATTCTCAGTGATCTTCCGATTCGCCAAAATTTCCAGTTCTTCCAGCTGTTCCCGGTTCAGCTCGCCGTCGAAATCAACGGTCACGTCCCCGTCCGCCAGATGGAAGCCAACATTATGATAGCCGTATTTTTGGTACACCAGTCCGGAAAGGATATGCTCCCCGCTGTGATTCTGCATACGGCGGAATCTGCATTCCCAGTCCAGTACGCCGAAAACCGCGCTGCCTGCTTCCAGAGGTTTTTCGGTAATATGGCAGATTTCTCCGTCCATGAGCCGCGTGTCCAGAACCGGAATACCGTTCAGGCTGCCCCGATCCCCGTACTGGCCGCCGGATTCCGGGAAGAAGGCCGTGGAGTCCAGAACCACGCACCATTTATCCTGATACGCTGTGCAGCGGACTGTTTTCGCGGTAAATGTTTTCTGATGGCTGTCTGCATCATACAGTTTATGTGTCATAGAACCTCCATTCCCAAAGTGCCAGGCTTGTCGGATCATAAAAAAACAGGAGCAGCGGCTGCTGCTCCTGTAAAAAGTGTTGGCGTTGTGCTATCTT
>DCGQ01000018.1 GCA_002314635.1 Clostridiales bacterium UBA1774 | reverse complement strand
GATAGGTACAAGCCAGGACCTTGGTCAGGCCGTACTTTTCCTTCAGGGGGTGCAGCGGGGGAACGTAGCTCTGCAGAGAGCAGTTGGACTTGACCGCGATGAAGCCGCGCTTTGTGCCCAGCCGCTTCCGCTGGCGCTCTATTACATGAATATGCTCCGGGTTGATTTCCGGTACCACCATGGGCACATCGGGAGTCCAGCGGTGGGCGCTGTTGTTGGAAACAACCGGGCACTCCAGACGGGCATACTGCTCTTCCAGTGCCTGAATCTCATCCTTCTTCATATCTACAGCGGAGAAAACAAAATCGACCATACCGGCGATCTTTTCCGCATCGGCAGTTGCATCCATCACCACAAGGGACTTTGCACATTCCGGCAGCGGTACCTCCAGCTGCCAGCGGCCTTCCATCAGTTCACCGTAAACCTTTCCGGCACTTCTGGGACTGGCGGCAACCACGGTCAGGGTGAACCAGGGATGATCCTGCATGAGGGAAACGAAACGCTGGCCGACCATACCGGTGGCACCGATTACACCAACCTTATATTTTTTCACTGTTAACACTCCTTATACCCGGAAAGGGCGAAATTTGACGCAGGGTACTTGTAGATGATGGGAATATCCTGTATAATATTTAAAGCTACAAATTTCCGCTAATTCAATACAGTATGGCGGTATCATAACACCGGGAAACCGGGAAAGTCAAGAATAAGTTGGGTATCAGCATGGAAAAAAAGAAGCGTATCATTGCATGGATGCAGGGAGCCGTTCTGCTCCTGCTTCTGTGCCTGCTGCTTGTGATCCCCTCCGCGGCGGAGGAAACGGAAACGGCGTCGGAACCGCTTCCGAAAATTCGAATTGGGCTCTACTGGGGTGAAACGGAGCTGGATGGTGCCAACCTGCTGAATGATGTGGGCAGCGGCTATGATTTCGGCTATTTCGATGCAGACAATGAATTTGTTGCGCTGGCCCACACTGAGGAAACCGCCATCAGTATGCTGAAGGACTGGAGCCTGTATTATGTGGGCGGACAGTACACCTCGGAGAAACCGGAAACCGAGGTTCCGGTTGTGGGCTGCTATCATATTCGGCTGGATGCCTGTGAGAGTGCGGAAACTGCCGCAGAGGCTGCTTCTGTTTATGAGGACGGCTATATCGGCTATATGGACGGGGTCTGGTATCCCTTTGCGGGCAGTTATACCAGTCTGGAACAGGCGGAAACGGCTGCGGCGGAGCGGGGGATTCCCGGGACCGCTATGACCGGCTCCAACCGCTGCGTGACGGTGGTGGCAACAAAGACGCAGAAGGTGCTGTTTCAGTATGACTGCGGCACGGAGACCACACTGGGCGTGATGCCATGCGCTTCGGAAACCGGGGAGCGTCCCATCACATGGTTCAAGGGTCGGGAGTATTACGGTGGTTTCCGCTATACCCGGCTGAACGGCGGCAGTCTGACCGTGGTAAACATTCTGGATTTGGACGATTACGTCTGCGGCGTGATTCCCTATGAGATGAGTCCCAGCTGGCCGCTGGAAGCGCTGAAGGCACAGGCGGTCGCCGCTCGTACCTATGCGATGGAGAACATGGGCCGTCACCGGAGCTATGGTTTTGACCTTTGCGGAACCGTGGATTGTCAGGCTTATCTGGGCGTCTGGAAAGGGGCCGAGGTCTGCGAACAGGCTGTGCGGGAAACCAGCGGCGAGTGTATCACTTACGATGGCGAGTACATCAATGCGGTCTATGCCTCCAGCGACGGCGGCGCGACCGAGGATTCGGAGAAGGTGTTTCAGGAGGTGTTGCCATATCTGCGCGGCAAGATCGATCCCTATGAGAGCTATGTCAATACCGGGTATGACAGTTGGGAAATGATCTATACTGCGGAGCAGATCACGGATATTCTGCAGAGTAAGGGTTATCGCTGTTCCGACATTGTCAGCATTACGCCGACCTATACGAAGCTTGGCAATATCTATTCCCTGAAATTTACCGATTCCAGAGGCGTAAACTGGACCTTTTCCCGGGAGAGAGCCGGAAGTATTCTGTACAGCACGAAATATGATAAAAGCACCAAAAGCCAGCGCTTCACCGTGACAGACGCAGACGGCAAACAGGCGAATGCGGTCTATATCAACAGTCCGGAAACGCCTGTAAACGGAGAAGAATCGGTCTATGTGCTCAGCGGCAGCGGCACGGTGCAGGCACTGAACACGGACGGCGCGGTGACGGTGTTGTCTGCGGCAGGCCGGGAAACGATTTCATGGAACGGCAGCGGAGAGACGATCCGCGCACAGCGTTATCGCTTTTCCGGTTCCGGCTTCGGACATAATCTGGGCATGAGCCAGTACGGCGCAAAGGCTATGGCGGAGCTGGGCATGAACTATAAGGAAATACTGCATTTTTACTATACCGGGGTGGAAATAGGTTGAAAACAAAGGATTTTGATTATGTACTGCCGGAGGAGCTGATCGCGCAGACCCCTCTGGAGAAACGGGATTCCTCCCGCCTGATGCTGCTGGACAAGGAAAGCGGGGAGATTCAGCACAGTGTTTTTTCCCAGCTGCCGGATTATCTGCAGCCGGGCGACTGTCTGGTGATGAACGATTCCCGCGTGCTGCCTGCCCGTCTGTTCGGGCGAAGGGCGACCGGCGGCGCGGTGGAGGTACTGCTGCTGCAGGATAAAGGCGACAATGTCTGGGAATGCCTGACCCGTCCGGGACGTAAGACCCCGGTGGGAACGAAGCTCTATTTTGGTGATGGTGACGAACTGACCGCCGAAGTGGTGGAAGCGGTGGAGGACGGAAACAAGCGGATCCGGTTCCGCTATTCGGGCATTTTTCTGGAAGTGCTGGAGCGGCTGGGACGGATGCCGCTGCCTCCGTATATCAAGGCGGAGCTGCAGGATTCCGAGCGGTATCAGACCGTGTATGCCCGTCATCCCGGCTCTGCGGCAGCGCCCACAGCCGGTCTGCACTTCACACCGGAGCTGCTGGAAACGCTGCGGAACAAGGGTGTTGAGCTGCATTATGTGACCCTGCACGTGGGCCTGGGTACCTTCCGCCCGGTGAAGGAGGAGGAGATCACGGATCATGCCATGCACGCGGAATACTGCATCATCAAGGAGGAAACGGCTGCGGCGCTGAACCGTGCCAGACAAGAGGGGCGCAGGATCGTCTGTGTGGGAACCACCTCCTGCCGCACACTGGAAGCGGTGGCGGATGAAAGAGGAAATCTCCGCGCCTTCTCTGACTGGGTGAATATCTTTATCTATCCCGGGTATCACTTCAAGTGTGTGGATGCCCTGATTACCAATTTCCACCTGCCGGAAAGCACCCTGATCATGCTGGTCAGCGCACTGGCCGGGCGGGAGCATGTGCTGAATGCCTATCGCATTGCCGTGGAGCAGCGCTATCGGTTCTTCTCCTTCGGCGATGCCATGTTCATTCACTGAGCATGGAGTTCCCTGCGGAAAGGAGATTTCTATGACACTGACACCCTTTACACACGGATATCTGATCTTTATCTTTGCACTGCTGGGTCTGGTGATGGGCAGTTTTCTGAACTGTATGGCGATCCGGATTATCAATAAGGAGTCCATCGTCAAAGGCCGCAGCCATTGTATGAGCTGCGGGCATGTGCTGGGCGTTCCGGATCTGGTTCCGGTATTCAGCTGGCTGTTCCTCCGGGGAAAATGCCGTTACTGCGGCGCACATATCGCGGTTCGCTACCTGCTGGCTGAGCTGGTCAGCGGTGTGGTATTCGTTTCCCTGTACCTGCATTTCGGCCTGTGTCTGGAGCTGGCGGAGTACCTGATTCTGGCTGCACTTCTGCTCTGCATTTCCTTCGCGGACCTGGAAGATTATCTGGTTCCGGAGGGTTTGATTATCGCCGGTATCGTGAACCGTGTGATTTTCGTCCTGCTGTCGAAACCCATCGGCGCGGCGGCGCTGCAAAGCCTGATCGGCGGCCTCAGCATTTCTCTGCCTCTGCTGGCAGTGGTGCTGATTATGGAAAAAATCCTGAAACGGGACGCCATGGGCGGCGGCGATATCAAGCTGGTGTTCATGATGGGACTGTACTTCAAGTGGTCGGTGAATCTGGTCAGCTTCCTGTTTGCCTGCGTACTGGGCATCCTTTGCGGCGTACTCCTGCCGAAGCTGAAAAATGCGGAAAAGCAGTTTCCCTTCGGCCCATCGCTGGCGCTGGGCAGCTGGCTGGGTCTGCTGTTCGGGCAGCAGCTCCTGCAATGGTATGTGGGTCTGTTTGCAAGATAAGAAAACGCTGTGAATGCGAAATGCGTTCACAGCGTCTTTGTTAATCGGTCTTCGGCAGAAGGAGTGCCGCAGGCTTAGTCCAGCTTTCTCTTTTTGTCGGAAAACTCCTTCAGCCGCACTTCGTAGGCCGCCATGGCGTCCTGATAGAAAAGCGGTTCCCGGTCACTGCCCAGCTCTCGCAGCAGCTGTTTGGTCAGCTGGGGATTCAGAACCAGCAGCGGGCCCAGCAGATAGGTGCCAATCAGATTGTGATACCGATAACCTTCAAAAGCACAGCCTGGCTCCAGCCCGCAGCCTCGCTGCACCTGCGCAAAGTCGGTGACAGAGGCAGCAGGGTGACTGTGGGTAAAGCGGCTGTTGAAGGCTGTCAGGGTCAGGTCTCCGCAGGTGCCCAGAAAGAAGCCGTTGTAGCGGCTTGGAGCGGGCGCGGCATCCAGCTCCACCAGACCCAGGCCGCAGAGCGTCAATTCCCCGCTGACGATGGTTTTGCCCAGAAGCTCCATGCTGTTGCCGGTGAACAGGCCGTGCAGACCGGCATCCAGACGTGCCTTCACAGCATCGCGGTATCCCTCCAGCTGAGCCAGCGCCAGTCGCTGGCCGCGTTCCGTCATGGGGCCGGAATAGAGAAAGCTTACATCCGCATCCTGTAGGAAGGCAGGTTCCTCACCCAGATGGGTTTCCACAAGCTCCGCATCCGGCAGACAGCGGCTGAGATAGCGGATATTGGCAGAATCTCCGTAAAGATTCCCCAACTCCGGGTATAGGTATTCCAGTTTCATTCCTGACCCATCCTTTCCGCAATGGCTGCACGGACTTCCATGGCCTGCTTGTGCCGATAGACCTCAAACAGCAGGAATACATGCTCACAGTTTTTCAGATCCACCGCTGCCGCTGCTTTGGCTGCCTCGGGAACGGCACAGATCCGTTCCGGGTTGACGCCGGCCAGCAGCAGACGCAGCCGGGTATCCGCGCTGCGAATGCCAACTGCAACAATCTGCACGATGTCCGGATCATTCAGAAATTCGAAATCGGCATCGTAGAGCCATGCAATGTTTTCCGAGGAGGTTTTTTCGTCAAACACATCATCCAGCATCAGAACAACGGCCTTTTTGCCGGGATGGTTCAGAACATTGTCAAAATTCCGGGAACAGGCGACAGCATTCAGACCCTTCGCCATGCTCTCCGTCAGCTGCCAGCGGCCGATCTGCTGGTCATGAAGGCGGCTCTGTACCACCTGCAGGCCATCCATGGCCTGAGCGATCTTTGCAGCCTCATAGCCCATGCTGCGAAGCAGAGTGACCACCGCCAGCGCGTTGTAGAGGTTATATACGGTGTCAGAGGGCATATGGTATTCGTACCATACATCCGATTCCATGACCGCCATGGTGCCCCGCTCCGGGTCAGCGGAAACAAGCGTAAAGTCGGGCTTGGGAGAATGCCAGCCGCAGCTGCCGCATTCGGCGCGGCCGATGTGGTGGTAGCGGCGGAAGCTGTACTGGACCCGTTCTCCGCAGACCGGGCAGATGCGGACATCCTGCACGATGTTGTCCCGGCAGGGCGGCTCGAAGGGCAGCGAATCCATGCCGAAGCAGATACGTTTATTCAGCGGCGCAGCACCGGAGCTGATGGGATCGTCCGCGTTCAGAATCAGGGTGGTGCCGGGTGCGATGTACTGATCCAGCATGGAGGCAATGTATTCCGGGTGCGCGTTACGCCGCATGGAATCCCGGAACAGGTTGGTGACGATCAGCCAGTCCGGCTTCAGAACCGGGAACAGACGGGCGGCGCTGCGCTCATCCATTTCCAGAACGCCCAGCTTTTTGGTGCATCTGCCCAGCAGATTGGCGGCATTCAGCAGGGAGGTGGCACAGCCGGCATTGATGTTGGAACCCAGCCGGTTGGAGACCAGCGATTGTCCCCAGCTCTCAAAAACATCACAGAGCATATTGCTGACCGTGGTTTTTCCGTTGGTGCCGGTAACGCCGATCAGCACCTCCGGACGGCCGATGTGTGACAGAAATTTCGGGTCCAGTGTCAGCGCCAGTTTACCGGCAGCATAGGTTCCGTTGCGATGCATCAGCTTCAGCACGGTCTGTGCGGCCTTGGCGCTCCACAGGGCAAAATAAAAACGAATACTTTTCATTCCTCTGTTCCTTTTCTCCGATGAACTGACACAATATTACCACAAACAGAAGTAATATTACAACCGTTATTGCGACATCTGAAAAAAAGTGATAAAATGAAAAAAGTATGAAGGGGGGCGCAGCGCATTGGCGGAAAACGACAGCCGTTCGGCTTATCTTGCGGCACGAAAGCTGGGCAGAAAGTATCTGTCCGACCATGAAAAGGATGCAGCCAGAGGATATCTTCCGGTTCTGGAAGATCGTATGCGGGGCGTGGATGTACTGGGTGAGATCAATCTGGGATATCATGAGATCCCGTTGGATCGTGTTACGGGAACACGTACAGCCGCCCGTTCCAACTCCTTTGCCGGGAACTTCATGCCGCTGCTGGGCGATGATACGGAATTTGCGATAAAGTGGAAGAAAGTGTATGAAAGCCAGCTGGTGGAGGGGATCCGGGAACCCATCAAGGTTTATGAATATCTGGGGCAGTATTATGCGCTGGAGGGCAATAAGCGCATCAGCATTCTGAAATATGTGGGCGCCGCGTCGATATACGGGAATGTGATTCGTCTGCTGCCGGAGCGAAATGAGGAAGACGAAGAAATCTCCATCTATTATGAGTTTCTGGACTATGACAAAAAGCTGTTTTTTGATGACCTGTGGTTTACTCGCCGGGGGAATTTTGCCCAGCTGGTGCAGCAGACAGAGTCCTATCTGGCGAAGCACCGGGAGGTAAACGGTACCGTGGAGGAGGTCATGTCCGCAGCTCACCGGCGCTTCCGGGAAGCCTTCCGTCTTGCGAAGCTGGAGGACATGGAGCTGACCACCGGCGATGCGCTGGTGGAATACACCAAGATTTTCGGCTATCCCTATGCGGAAACCCAATCCGATATGGTGAAGAATATCCGCAATGCCCGCGCCCAGTTTCTGGTGGCGGACGGCAGCCGGAAGCGTGATACGGTGGAGATCTCTCTCAGCGAGATCAAAACGCAGCCACCTTCCAGAATGCGGCTGCGAAAGGCACAGGTACATGCCGCTTTTGCGTTTGACGATGATGCGGACGCCAGCCTGTTCACCCGCTGGCACACATTGGGAATTGACCGGATCGAGAAAAAATACAAGGATAATCTGGCGGTGGAGCGGCTGTTCCATGTGAATACCTACCCCGGAGGACCCTATGCGGCCCTTTGCGCGCTGGCGGAGAAGAAACCGGATGTTCTGTTCACCACCAGTCCCACCATGTCTGCGGCCAGTCTCCGGGTAGCGCTGGAAAACCCGGATATGATTGTGCTGAACTGTGACCTGCCCAAGGATGGGAAAAACCTGAACACTTATTTCAGCAAGATGTTTGATGTGACCTTCCTGATGGGTGTTCTGGCAGGAGCCATGAGCGGGAGCAATGTAGCGGGGTATATGGATTTCGCAGCATGGGGCGAGGAAAAAACCACCTATGAGATCAATGCCTTTGCGCTGGGCGCCCGGCTGGTGAATCCGAAGATGCACACCGTCTGCTATACGCTGCGGGGCATCAACAAGTGGAGCGAGCATGACAAGGCGAGGCGGATCATGGCGGAAGCAGGTGCGGATGTGGCATTCTGCCGCCATTCGCCGGATAACCCGCTGGATCGGAAGGCCTTCCCGGAGATTTATGCCCAGCTTTATTCCATCGCTGCCAACGGCTGTATGCTGGAGAGCTATGCCGGTGCGTCCTTCGACTGGGAGCATTTCTATGATAAGGTCATCGGCGATGCGATCGAGGGTCGTACCGCACTGTTGGAGGGCCGCCATCTGAACGGAAACCCGATCCACTTCGGATGGGGTATGTCAACCGGCATCATGGACATCTATCCGGTGTATGCGGCCATCGGAGAGCGGGCAGGGAGGCTGCTGAATATCTTCCGTGATCTGGTGCGGGAGGATCGGGTGCATCCCTTCGAAGGTCCGGTGTGGGACGATCAGGGCATTTTGCGGATTGACCACAATGTGATCCCGCCTCTACAGGAGCTGCAGCGCATGACATGGCAGGAAAGCTCCGTCACAGAGCTGAACCCGCAGAAATGAGAAAACTCCCGGAACGAAATGAAAACTCGTTCCGGGAGTACCTTTATATTTGTTACTTTTTCCACACGGCGGGATAGAACAGCATGACGATCGGGAAAATTTCCAGCCTGCCCAGCAGCATGAACAGACTGAGCAGAATCTTGCTGAAAGGGGAGAACGTGGCAAAACTGCCGGACGGACTGATCAGGCCCAGACCGGGGCCGATGTTAGAGAGACAGGTGACTACCGAAGTAAAGGTAGTTGCAAAGTCAAACCCGTTCAGAGAAATGAGGAGTATGCCGATGAGCAGAAAGAAGAAATAGCTTATGAAGAATACCAGCGTGGAGTGAATGGTGCCTTCCGCAATGGGTTTGCCCTCCAGCCGTGCCACGCTGACCCGGCGAGGGTTCATCTGCTTCCGCAGCTCCTGCCGAATAGCCTTGCCCATAATCAGAAAACGCCCCAGCTTAATGCCGCCGCCGGTAGAACCGACACAGGCGCCGACGAACATCAAAATGACCAGCAGGGTCTGGGAATAACTGGGCCACAAAGTATAGTCTGCCGTCCCGTAGCCGGTGCTGGAAATGATGGAACCAACCTGAAAGAAGGAATAACGCAGATTGGAAAAGAAGCCGCCATAGGTCTTGCCCAGATTCAGCGCGATCGTGATGCCGGAGAAGGCAACGATCCCGAGAAACCAGTGCAGCTCTTCGCTTTTCAACGCCTCTTTGGCCTTGCCCAGCAGAATCAGGTAATACAGATTGAAATTGATACCGAAGATGATCATAAACAGGGTTATGACAATATCGATATAAGCGCTGTCATAGTAGCCGATGCTGGCACCGCGGTTGGAGAAACCGCCGGTACCGGCAGTGCCGAAGGCGTGAACCAGCGCATCAAACAGGTTCATGCCGCCGCAGAGCAGAAGGATGGTTTCCAGCAGAGTGAGTCCCACATAGATGCCGTAGAGCAGCAGCGCGGTTTTCCGGGCAGAGGGAACCAGCTTGCCCACCGTAGGGCCGGGAACCTCTGCACGCATGATGTGAATGGAGCGGCTGTTGGACATGGGCAGAACGGCCATGATGAAAACCAGCACGCCCATACCGCCGATGAAGTGCGTAAAGCTGCGCCAGAACAGACCGCCCTGAGTCAGCGCTTCCACATCGGTCAGGTTGGTGGAGCCGGTGGTAGTCAGGCCGGACACGGTTTCGAATACGGCGTCTATGTAGCTTGGAATGTCGCCGCTGAGGACAAAGGGGAGCGCACCCAGCAGCGAAAGCAGGATCCAAGCCAGACCAACGCTGACGAAGCCTTCGGCTGCGTAGATTTTCGGAGATTCCGGTTTGAACAGCAGCAGGATCCCACCCAGAACCGCGGTAATGGCGGTGGTAATGAGATACGGCATGGGGTTTTCCCGATAGCATAGACAGACCAGCGCCGGAAGCAGCAGCAGAACCGCGATGGTACAAAGCACCTTTCCGAGAATCTGCCAAATCATTCTATAATTCATGGCTTACTCCAAATACGCCTGTGCCTCCTGAATGAGGGACAGGGAAGTTTGATTCAGTTCGGTTTCGTCCAGCAGGCGGGACTGAATCTGAAGCATCTGATCGTACAGCTGCAGAATATCCCGATAGATGGAATCTGCATCCTCCGGCGTATTGGTCAGTGCGGTGCGGAAGGATGAAAAGTAACTGTTCCAGATGTTGTCGTCGGCATAGTTAAAGGCGACACCATTGGAGGCGGCGGTCAGAGCCAGATCGTAATCCCGGAATGTCAGGTAATAGTCCAGAAGATACTGGTGGAGCGAATTGGAGGGCACATCCAGCAAAGCCTCTGCATACCGGTCAGCCTGCGGTTTGTATTCGTCCAGTCCCAGCAGTGCACAGTTATTCACATAGGAGACCTTCCAGTCGGTGTATTCAAAGGCATCGGTTTTGATCGCCTTGGACAGAGTAAGAAAGAACTGCCTATAGCTGCCGGAGGCGGCATTGACCTGCTTGGCGGCACTGATATTCAACGAGATCAGCAGGGCATAACCAAGACTGACAAGCAGCAGAGCGAAGCGGCAGATGACCGAAGGCAGCTTCTTTTCCGGCGGTTTACCATAGCACAGCGCGATCAGCGCGAATACGGTGAACGCATAGGGAAGAAATACCAGCACAGACATACTGACTTCCATTAGGGTGTGCAGGATCAGCATCAGCAGGGAGGACAGCAGGGCGGGAAACAGGGAGTGGAAGGGATGCTCTTTCTTTCTGCCCCGGAACAGACTGCACAGGCTCAGGATCAGCAGCGCGGCATAGAAAAGAAAGCCGAAAAGACCGTTATCCAGCAGAACCTGAACATAATGATTATGTACATAACGGGTCTCGTAGCGGAAATCCTGATGTCCGTAGAGCTGGGATTCAAAACCGCCCGGTCCGACGCCGAACAGCGGGTGCTCCCGGAAGATTTTCAGACCATCCCGCAGAAAAGCGGTTCGCTGAATGGCATTTTCATTGGCACGCAGACCCTGGAGACGGTTGGCAATGAAGTCAGGCAGGAGAGGATATCCCAGATGCAGAGCGATGCAAGCACCGCTGCTGTCTCTGATCTCGGCGTGCTGCAGTACCGCACTGTCCCCGGAACTAAAGGAAAGAAACACGACCTTGCTGTCCTCCGGAACGGTAAACACAGCAGCATCGGCGCTGCCGCTGTAAAGGACTGTCTCCGTCTGGATGACGATTTCCTGCTCATTCTGCGAAATGACGCGGACATTGAGGCTTCCGTCTCCGGACGCGGACAGCGTATAGGTGCCGGGATCCGGGTAGCAGGCTCGGCGCACATGGATGCCGGACTCCAGTATCAGCGACCCCTCCAGCAGCAGACCAGCAATACCGTAGACCAGAATGCAGACTGCCACAACGATGGGAAATGCGGTTGTCAGCGTCCGATGGCGCTGCAGGATGCGGACGACCGACTTATGTACAAACAGCTCCAGAACCACGGAGGTCAGCACATTCAACAGCATACACAGAAGCGGCAGAGCGGAAGCCTCATCTTCGAAGGCGGAGAAGGACAGAAACACAAATATCAGAGTGGGTACGGCGATTTCCAGCATACACAGCAGACTGTTAATCCGCTCCGATCCGCTGCAGATCAGGTACACAAGGACGCAGATCACAAAGAAGCCGGTTGCACCCATACTGAAATTCAGCAGGAAATTATAAGCCTGCATACTGAAAAACACGGCGGCAGCGATTCGTTGGGACGGCCGATCTCCGGTTTCCAGCAGCCAGAGGGAGAAAAACATACTGACGGCCAGCACACTGCCGGAGATGTTGGCATTGCCGAAAATGCCGATCAGACGGGTGCCGGACTCAAAGCCGACGTTCAGCGTTGCCAAACCGGGGATGTGCTCCAGCAGCGGAGCGGACAGCCTCAGCGTAGCCATATCCACGCTGTAAAAAGCGTAAAAAGCGGCAGCGGCGGACAACACGGTCAGCAGTCTGCGGATTGCGGACTGCTCCTTCCGCATACAGAAGAGAATGCCGAGATACAGCGGCAGGCAGAAAAGCAGCTTGGAAAACTCCCGTAGGAAAAATTTGCCTGCACACGCCCAGCAGACGGACAAGGCTGTCAGAACCAGATACCCGGCCATGGCCAGCACAGGGGAACTGAAACGTTCCTGCAGTCTGCCTTTCCGCATGGCAAAGACGCAGATCAGAGCGCTGAGCAGACAGAGCACCACGACCAGCCATTTGATATTGGAATTGAACTGGGTAAGGCAGAGCAGGGAAAAGCCAAATGCAAGCAATAGTGCGGGGATCAGGTCATACTTCTGCAGCCAGAGCACCATAGGATGCCGGGACAGATCGGATTGTTTATCGGGAACTGCTTTTTTTGCATTCGGATTCGACATGAGCTTTTTCTCCGTTATCCATAAAGTGAAACAGGGTCAGAAACAGGATTTTCAGATCCATCAGCAGGGACCAGTTTTCAATGTAGCGGATATCCAGACGGATCCGCTCCTCAATGGAGGTGTCACCCCGATATCCTTTGACCTGCGCCAGACCGGTGATGCCCGGTCTCACCTGATGCTTGAGCATATACAGCGGAACCGTTTCCCGGAACTGATCCACGTACTTGGGCAGCTCGGGACGGGGGCCTACCAGACTCATGCTGCCGGATAGGACATTAAAAAGCTGAGGCAGCTCGTCAATGGAGGTCTTGCGGAGAAACGCACCGAAGCGGGTGAGCCGATCCCGGTCAAATTGAGACCAGCCGCTGGCGTCCTCCGGCTTGGGCTGACGCATGGAACGGAATTTCAGCATGGTAAAGGGTTTTCGCTGATGCCCGATCCGAACCTGACGGAACAGAATGGGCCTGCCCAGTGTCAACAGCGTACCCACAGCGCCAAGCAGCATCAGCGGAGAGGTAAGTACGATCAGCAGCAGGCTGCCAACAATGTCAAACAGGCGTTTTACCAGTCCGTTTACGATGTTGTCCAGCGGAACGCGGCGCAGATTGATCAGCGGCAGACTGCCGATCTGGTCGATCTGCGGCTGCGCGGGAATGTAGGGAGCAAAATAGGGTATCAGGGAAAATTTCAGACCATGCTTGTCGCTGAGTGCCATGATGGCAGGCATTTCGGAAAACTCATCCAGATCCGGTGCAGCCACGATGTCCTCTGCTTCGGTATTCCGAAGAAGGGAATCCAGCACGGAGATGGTGCCGAGATAGGGCACATCTGCCGAAACGGGTTTGCTTCCCACATTGCCAAGGACCTGGTACCCCAGCCACGGCATATCCCGCAGTGCATTGAGGTATTCCCGGGCGCAGTCGCCGGAGCCGACCAGAATAACCGGCTTCAGATTGCGGCCCTGCATACGCATGGAATACAGGATACGGTACAGCAGAAGCCGTTTGCCTGCCAGCGCTGCGGTGGAAAACAGATAGAAGAAAACCAGCAGCCAGCGGGAAACATGGACGGAACTGATAACAAAATAATAGGTGGACAGGACTGCACAGCAGATCAGCGAGAGAAAGCCGATTTTCCGCGTGACCTGCATCAGCTGTGCGTTTCTCAGAGAATCATACAGACCGACAGCGGCGAACAGCAGCAGATACAGAAGCGAAATCAGAATGCCGCTGCGGACATAGAACAGAAACGGCATGGTTTCCTGACCGTTCAGCACCAGAAAACGGAACAGATAGGCCAGCAGCATAGCCAGTACCACCAGAACCGCATCGGACACCGTATTCAGAATACGGAGAATCATCAGGTTTTCTTTATTCACGGATTATCCTCCGGGACGAAATAACATATACCTATCTAATGAGTATACCATAATTCTGCAGTTTGTAAACGAAAAACTTATGATTGCCCCGGAATCGTCGGGATGGAATTGCATTTGACAGACAATCATGATACCATGCAGCTTAGAAAGAGGGGTGTTCTGTATGCCGAAGCTTCTGTATGCTGCGTCCAATCCTGTCCATCTGCGGAATTTTCATCGGCCTTATCTGGCAGCGGCCTGCAAAGAAGGCTGGGAGACGCAGGTTTTCTGCCCCGGCGGCTATGAGCAGGAAGGCATTCGGGACTGCATTGACCTGCCTTTGCGTAAAAGCCTGTTTGCACCGGTCAATTTTCAAACTGCCCTGCAGCTGGCTCAATATCTTCGCCGGGAACGGTTTGACCTGATCTGTGTGCATACCTCACTGGCCGCCTTTTTCCTGCGGCTGGCTGTGATGCTGGCTGGAAAGGGGAATACCCGGGTAGTGACCATGGTTCACGGCTATTTGTTTGACCGGGATACGCCGTTTCCAAAGCGGCAGCTGCTGCTGGCGGCAGAGCTGCTGTGCCGCCCGGTGACGGACCGGGTCATTGTGATGAACAGCCGGGATCTGGAGATCGCAAAGCGGTATCGGCTGGGACGGGAGATCCTTTCGGTGCCGGGGATCGGCGTGGATTATCACCGTTTGGACGGGGGAGACCGTGATTTGCTTCGGAAGCGGCTGGGACTGTCGGAACAGGCGCTCCTGCTGCTGTATCCGGCGGAGTTTTCCCGGCGGAAGAATCAGGCATTCCTGATCCGGTCAATGGCGAAGCTTCCGGCGGAAACGGTGCTGGCGCTGCCCGGTGCGGGCACAGAACTGGAAGCCTGCAGGAAGCTTGCCGGGAAGCTGGGATTGGCGCAGCGAATCCTTTTCCCCGGTCAGGCGGAAGAAATGAAGGACTGGTATGCCGCCGCGGATCTGTGTGTATCTGCCAGCCGCAGCGAGGGACTGCCCTTTCACATTCTGGAGGGAATGTATGCCGGGAAGCCTGTAATCGGTACACGAGTGAAGGGCATTGAGGATCTGGTGCAGAACGGTGTGGGCGGTTTCCTGTACCGGACAGGGGATGAGGAGGCTTTTGCGGACTGCGTCCGAACGCTGGCCTCCGATCCGGAGCTGCGGCGGATCATGGGTGAAAAGAACCGGGAGCATTCCGCGAAATACGCACTGAATGCGGTTTTTCCTCTGGCAATACAGGCTATGGAGCTGAACCCGGACAGGAAAAATAAATCAGAAAATGCTTGACATATGAGAAAAGCCTGCTATAATGACAAATGTTCCGCGGGCGTAGCTCATTTGGCAGAGCGCCACCTTGCCAAGGTGGAGGTAGCGAGTTCGAATCTCGTCGCCCGCTCCATTTTATGCCGTCTTTTGTCTCAGACAAAAGACGGTTTTTTGCTGTGCGGAAAAAGCACTGGGTTACGGTACATTTCGCGGTTTTTCGCAGCAGTCTGCCTGTATGCTGACTGTGCGGAAAAATACGGGAGGGAGGAAGCCGATATCATGAAAAAAGTGCGGCAGCTGCTGCGGCAGGAACGCGAAGCATGGGGAATCCCGTCGCTTCTGCGGGTCGTATTTGACGGGAAACGAAGTGTCTATGCCTCTGCCGGGGCATTTTACCTGTTCCTGTCTCTGTTTCCCGCTGCCGCGATTCTATGTGCGCTGCTGCCCTATACCCAGATCCCGCAGGCGGAGCTGCTTCGCTTCCTGTCCGCAGTGCTGCCGTCTGTGATGCAGGAGCTGCTGCAGCGGATTGTGGAGGATGTATACGGCTATTCGGCTGCGGCAATTTCTGTTTCCACCGTGGTACTGCTGTGGTCGGCGGGAAAATCCTTTGCCGGTCTGACCAGAGGACTGGAGTATGTCTATCGGGGCGGACAGGGCCGCAGTTATCTGCGTCTGCGGCTTCTGAGCAGTGTTTATACGCTGGGACTGATGCTGGTTATGCTGCTTTCTCTGGCCACCAGTATGCTGCAGCAATCGCTGCTTTCCCGCGTGAACCGCTTCTGGCCCAGACTGGGTCTGCTGCTGGGATATGTGGTCAGACTTCGCTACCCGGCGGCCATGCTGATGCTGGCGGTGTTCTTCGCACTGCTCTATCGCTTTCTTCCAACCGGAAAACGGAAGCTTATGCGGCAGATACCGGGTGCGCTGCTGGCCTCCGCACTGTGGATGCTGTTGAGCTGGGTGTTTTCTCTGGTACTGAACCGGATGCATTCCGGCAGCGTCTACGGCAGTCTGGCCACGGTAGTATTTGCCATGTTCTGGATTTCCTGGTGTATGGAGATCGTCCTCTTCGGCGGTGCTTTTAATGTCTGGCTGGAAAGCGAAAGACGGGAGGGCCGCGCCTGAAAAGACAGAAGTTCCATCTTGACACACCGTTTGTTCCGATGTAAAATACAGCCGATCGATGCCAAGTGCCAGAAGCATAGCTTCTGGCACTTGGCATATCAGGGACAATATTACGATTGTCTGGGTTGTTACATACAAGTGCACGCAGCCTTGCCGAAATGGAGTGTGGAATATGGCGTTTTCTGAAATTTTCAAGCCGCTGCAGGTTGGAAAGCTGACCTTCCGGAACCGGATCGAGGTTGCCCCTGCCGCACCGTTTCTGAATTGGAAAACAGAGGACGGGACAAACCAGCTGAAGGCATATTATCGGAATCTGGCCGCTTCCGGGGCTGCCATAGTACATTTGGGCATCAGTTCTCTGGAAGAAGATGGGCGGTTTCCGGGGATGATCCGCCCTGCCTGTGCGCCCATGCGTGTGGAAGAACTGCCGGAGCTGGTGGAAACGCTCCATGCCGGCGGTGCGCTGGCCGGTGTAGAGGTCACAGTGACCCGGTACATGATGGGTGCCAGAGAACGGATTACCACCATGCCTGTGGAGGAAGTGCGGGGTATCATAGCCTCCTATGTGCATCAGGCGAAGGTGGCTGCGGATAACGGCTTTGATGTGCTGCTTGTCCACGGCGGACACGGCAATGTGCCGGCCCAGTTTTATTCTGCTGCCATCAACCACCGAACAGATGAATATGGCGGCAGCGAGGAAAACCGCAGCCGTTTTGCGCTGGAACTGCTGGACGCTATCCGTGCGGAGGTAGGGGATCGGCTTGCCATCGAATACCGTATCAGCGCGGAGGAAATCCTGCCGGGCAGCACCACGCTGGAGGAGACGCTGCGGTTTGCACAGCGGATTCAGGATAAGATCGACCTGCTTCATGTGAGCCGTGGTCTTCTGGAGGAGGATGCCACACTGCCGGACATCAACTCCCCTGCCTATATCCCCAGAGGCACCAACATTCCCTTTGCACGGCAGTTCAAAAAGCTTCTTCACATCCCGGTCAGCGTGGTCTGCGGCATGAATCTGGAAACCGCAGAGAAAGCCATTGCCGCCGGTGATATTGATGCGGCGGCTATGATCCGCACTGCGCTGGCTGACCCGGATTTCGTTGTAAAAGCGCAGCAGGGTCGGGAGGCGGATATCCGCCCCTGCGTCCGCTGCAATACCTGCATCAACCGGACGCATACGCTGCGGCAGCCGGTTCGCTGTGCGGTGAATCCGATGATCGGCCGGGAGACCGAGCTTGAAGTGCATCCGGCGCAGCAGCCGAAGCATGTTGTGGTCATCGGCGGCGGCCCTGCGGGAATGCAGGCTGCCCGTACCGCAGCGGAACGGGGACACCGGGTAACGCTGCTGGAACGGCGCGGCCATCTGGGCGGCAGCCTGTGCTTTGCCTCCGCAGCGGAGTTCAAGGGCGATATGCGGAATTATCTGGAATGGGCGATCCGGCATACCGTGGAAAACCCAGGTATTACCGTCCGCCTGAATACGGAGGCTACGCCGGAGCTGCTCCGTGCGCTGCATCCGGAGGCACTGGTGGTGGCCGCCGGTGCCGGACCGATCATTCCCCGCATTGCTACCAAGCCGGAAAAGGCAATCTGGGTGGGCGAGCTGGAAACGGATCTGAGCCGGGCCGGGCAGAATGTGGTCATTGCCGGTGCCGGATTTACCGGGCTGGAGATGGCGCTGAGCCTGATTCAGAGCGGGAGAAAGGTCACGATCATCGATATGCTGCCGGAGGAACGCATCGGCGCCGACGGGATCGCCATCAGTATGATCTGGCTGAAAAAGGCACTTCTGGATGGCGGTGTCCGCTTCCGCTGCAAGGTTCGTCTGGAGGATGCTACAGAAGAAGGCGCCGTTATCTCTCTGGAGGATGGCAGCAGGGAAGTGATCCCCTGCGATACGGTGGTGCTGTCTCTGGGTGTCCGGGCGGATAAAAGCGCGGAGGGGATGGCGTCCGGGCTGGGCATTCCGGTGTATCCGGCGGGTGACTGCAGCCAGCAGGGCGGAACCCTGTTCAAAGCAACCCATGGCGGCATGGAGGCCGCTCTGAAAATCTGAGTTCCCATTTATTTTACATAAACAAAAACATCTGGAGGACATTATGAGCATCAATGTTGGCATCAATGGGTTTGGGCGTATCGGCCGTCTGGCAATCCGGGCGGGCAAAGAACTTGGCGGGTTCTGCTTTAAGGCTATCAACGACCATAAGCCCCCTGAGCAGCTTGCATACCTGTTCCAGTATGACACGGTTTTCGGCAGATATCGCGGCGAAGTCAGCTATACCGAGGACAGCCTGATCATCGACGGCGAAAAGATCCGGGTATTCAACTGCAATGATCCTTCCGAGATTCCCTGGGCCAGCGTTGGTGCAGAGTATATCGTGGAATCCACCGGCAAGTTTAAGAAGCTGAAGGACGCGGAAAAACACATGGTGGGCGGTGCGAAAAAAGTCGTTGTCACCGCACCTTCCGATGAAGCGCCTACCTTTGTGATGGGTGTAAACCATCAGGATTACACCTCCGACATGAAGGTCGTGTCCAACGCTTCCTGCACTACCAACTGTCTGGCGCCTCTGGTGAAGATCGTCAATGACGCTTTCGGCATCGAAAACGGGCTGATGACCACAATCCATTCCGTTACCACTTCTCAGAGTACGGTTGACGGCAAGCCGAATAAGAACGATTACCGCTTGGGCCGTGCTTCCGGCAGCAATATGATCCCCACCTCCACCGGCGCGGCAAAGGCTGTGGGCAAGGTATTGCCCCAGATGAAGGGAAAGCTCACCGGTGTGGCGCTCCGTGTGCCTACGCTGGATGTGTCCATGGTAGACCTGGTGGCGACCCTGCAGAAGCCGGAGACCACTTATGAGGAGATCTGCGCCGAGATCAAGCGCGCCTGCGAAAACGAAATGAAGGATTACTTCGGTTATACGGAACAGCCGCTGGTCTCTTCCGATTTTGTGGGCATCACCGTGGGCGGCGTCTTTGATGCCACAGCCGGTCTGAAAATCGAAGGCCCCCTTGTGAAGCTGTTTGCATGGTATGACAACGAATACGGCTACACCTGCATGGCAATGAAGCTCCTCAAGCACATGTACGAAGTTGACCATCGCTGAATGGCCGGCGTAGTTTTGATTCTCACAGTTCTGATCGGCTATCTGCTGGGCTCTGTGAACATCGCCATTGTCCTGACCCGGCGTCTGGGCGGCGATGTGCGGCAAAAAGGCAGCGGCAATGCCGGGGCGACCAATGTGGCCCGGGTGTATGGCTGGAAAGTCGGTCTGATCACACTGGCGGGTGATTGCTTAAAGACACTGCTTGCCATGCTGCTGGGAAAGCTGATGGCAGGGGAACCCGGTGCGGTCTGCGCGGCATTTGGCTGCCTGATCGGGCACTGCTTCCCGCTGTACTTCGGATTCCGGGGCGGAAAAGCGGTGTCGGTCAGCGGGGCGATTGCGCTGTTTCTCAGCTGGAAGGTCTTTTTGATTATTCTTGCAATCTTTTTCCTGATGTTTTTTGCGACGAAGCGGGTTTCCGCCTGTTCTATGACAGCGGGCGTGGGGATTCCGGTATCCATGCTGCTGCTGGGCGGTTTCCCCTGGTATGCCCTGCTGCTGGGCGTGTTCATCGCATTATTTGTCATTTTCATGCATCGGGGAAATCTGCATCGTCTGATTCGGGGAACGGAACCGGAGTTCCACTTCGGAAAACCAAATAAGTAAAGAAAGCCGGAAACGGGAATTTTTCACCCGTTTCCGGCTGTTTTATGGATGCATCATCAGGTAGAGCTTGGCGGTGGCCTTGGCATCGCACCATGCGCGGTGGGCATTTTCCTGCGCGATGCCGTGGTAGTCGGTCAGAAAGACCAGCTTGTAGCTGGGAAGCTTCGGCCAGACCTTTCTGGCAAGACGCATGGTATCCACCACGGTGTTTGGAACGGTGCGTCCCAGCCGGGCAGCATCCCGATAAAGGTAAGTGCAGTCGAAGGCCGCATTGTGCGCGATGATCGGCGTGTCGCCCAGATAGTCCAAAAACGCGGGCATCACTTCCTCGATGGCAGGTGCTTTTGAGACCATGCGGTCTGTAATGCCGGTCAGCTGCTGTACGGGAAAGGGAATGGGGATTCCGGGATTGATCAGCGTGGAGAACGGATTCAGAAACTCACCATGATCCACCCGGACTGCACCGATCTCCGTGATCTGTGCGTTTGGCCCCAGACCGGTGGTTTCAAAGTCGAACACTGTAAATTCCGGGAAATCCCGTACCATGGAAAACTGCATACATCGCACTGTCCTTCCGCCTTTTTTCGCCATCATATCAGAAAAAGTGACAGGGGACAAGCTCGAAACAAAAAAAGCGCCCCGACCTTCCTTCGGCCGGGGCGCTTTGCAGAAGACTCAGTTTTCTTCCTGTTCCTTGGACAGCATCACATTGGCCAGAATGCCGAGGATCAGAGCGCAGGCAACGGTACGGATTTCAACCGCACCGAAGGAGACGGACATACCGCCTACGCCGGTGATGAAGATCACGCTGGCTACGAACAGGTTGCGGTTCTTGTTCAGATCAACACCCTGCAGCATTTTGAAGCCGGACACGGCGATGAAGCCGTACAGCGCGACGCACACGCCGCCCATGACGCAGGAGGGAATGGTTTCGAGGAAGGCGACCAGAGGAGAGATCAGAGAGAAGATGATGCAGGCGAAGGCAGCGCCCCAGATGGAGACGGTGGAAGCGTTGCGGGTGATGGCCACGCAGCCGATGGACTCGCCGTAGGTGGTGTTGGGGCAGCCGCCGAAGAAGGTGCCCACGATGGAGCCAATACCGTCGCCCAACAGAGTGCGGGTCAGACCGGGCTCCTCCAGCAGGTTCACGCCCACGATGGAGCTCAGATTCTTGTGGTCAGCCAGATGCTCGGCAAAGACAACGAATGCAACCGGAACATAGGCGGTGAACAGGGTCAGAATGTAAGAACCGGTGATCTCGGAGGTGTTGCCGCCCAGCAGGAAGGTGAAGTCGGGCAGAGCAACGAAGCCGCAGTTTTTGAAAGCGGAGTAGTTGATCACCACGAGAGCGGGGTTGTCGCAGGCCTTTCCGATGATGCCGAAGATGGAAGCAGCTACATAACCGGCCAGAATGCCGATGATGAAGGGAACCAGCTTGACGCCCTTCTTGCCGTAGGTGGAGGCCAGCATGGTGACGGCCAGCGTGATCAAACCGCAGATCAGAGCAACATAGGTGCTGCCGCCTTCCACGCTGGACTTCATCAGGTCGCCGACAGCATTGCTGCTGAGGCTCAGGCCGATGATGGCCACGGTGGGTCCGATGATGACGGGGGGCATCAGCTTATCGATCCACTTGACGCCGCAGGCCTTGATTACGATAGCCAGAACCACATAGACCAGACCGGCCATGGCGGCACCGATGATCAGACCCCAGTAGCCGACTGCCATGGAGCTTGCGCCGGCAAAGGCGGAGCACATGGAGCCGATGAAAGCGAAGGAGCTGCCCAGAAATACGGGACTGGAAGATTTGGTGAAGAGCAGGTAGACGATGCTGCCGCAGCCGGCGCCGAACAGAGCAGCGGAAGCGGTGAGCGCGGTGCCGCAGATGCTGTTGATGACGGCGGGAACGGCAATGGTGGCGGCCATGATGGCCAGAAGCTGCTGAAGCGCGAACAAAATGATTTCGCCGGTCTTTGGCTTGTCTTTGATGCCGTAGATGAGTTTCATAATTCCTCCTGATTTCCGGGCGTCAGGGTATAAAAAAACCCTGCCGCAGATTTCGGCAAGGCAGCACACATCCATCCCATGGCGCAGATATACATTTGTGCGATCCCTTGTCGGCTTCGCGGAGCCGTCTTAAAGTTATCGGCAGGATATTAACACAGGCATCTGCGTATGTCAATCGTCAATTCGACCAAAAACCGGAAAAAATGCGAAGACTTCTTGCCAGTACGGGAAAGCTGTGCTACCATACGCACATGAAAAAGAATCGAAAAGGCACAGTCTGTGCCGCTTATTCCGTGGTGATGTGCAGCCTGTTTCTGCTGTTTTTTACACCGAAAGGTTATGCGGAAATCAGCTTTGCCAAGGCCATGTGTTTTTTTGTTTTGACCGGACTGCTGCTGGCGTCGCTGGCGGTCTGTCGGCCTTCTCTGCCGGAAAAGGTGACGCTGCCGCAGTTGGGCATTGTTTTGTATCTGCTGCTGACGGCAATCAGCGCACTCTGCTCTCCGTGGAGGGAAACTGCACTGCTGGGCAGCAGCCGAAGAGACGGGGCAGTGACCATACTGCTGTATGGACTGATGTTTTTTGCCCTGAGCCGATACGGGCGCTGCAGCCGGTTTCTGCTGTGGGCAGCGGAGGGCGCTGCCGCGGTTTACTGCATCGTATGCCTGATGCAGCTTGCGGATCTGAATCCGCTGGGTCTGTATCCAGAACCGCTGCGCTGGTCCGGGCGGGAAACTGCATATAACGGCGCATTTCTTGGCTTTACCGGCAATGCGGATCTGAGCGCTGCGGTTCTTGCTGTTTATTTCGGAATCTGCTGGACAGCGGCAGTGCGGAAACGGGCGTATCACTGCCTGATTCCTGCGGCGCTGTGTCTCGTGGTGCTGCTGCTTTCTGGTATGCGGGGCGGAACGCTGGGTGCGCTGGGCACGCTGCTGCTGCTGCCCTTTGTGCTGAAAACGACGAAGAAAACCCGGAGATACCTGCTGCTTACAGAGTTGCTGCTGCTTCTGATCGGTCTGTTTCTTGTTTGGCGGCTGCCTCTGGGCGGTACCGCCGGAGAATTGCATGATCTGCTCCACGGCCATGCGGAGGACAGCTACGGCTCCGGACGCATTTATATCTGGCGGAATGTGTGGAAGCTGCTGCCGGAACGGCTGTGGCTGGGTGGGGGCGCGGATACGCTGGGCCTCCGGCTGGACGCGGCTTTTGAAAAGGTAAAGGCGGACGGGACGGTGCTGCGCCGGAGCATTGACTGCGCCCACAATGAATACCTGAATGTTTTGGCGAATCAGGGACTGCCGGCGCTGTGCTGCCTGCTGATTTCTCTGGGCGTCAGCCTTTGGAAAGCGCTCAAGGAGGGCAGCGACACCAGCGTGATTCTGGCCGCCGGGATATCTGCTTATCTGATTCAGGCTTTTTTCGGAATCTCCATGCCCGGCAGCACCGCTTTTCTGTGGCTGTGCTGGGGACTTCTGGAGGGAGAAGCCGTATACGGGAGGAAAACTATATGGATTTTACAGCTCTGAAACAATATCTGCGGGCGCTTCCCGAAACCATGGGCATCCCCGCCTGCGCGATGACGGTGCATCTGGGCCGGGATACGGTTTTTGAAGAGTATGTCAATACAGAGCCGGAAAGGCTGTACTGGCTCTACTCCGCAACCAAGCTGTTTACCGCCGTTATGTATTGCCGACTGATGGAACGGGGCCTTCTGCGAGGCAGCGATCCGGTGTCGGACTATCTGCCGGAGTATGGGAAGCTGACTGTGGGACTGACCGGAGATCAGAAGCCTGCGGAAACGGTTCCTACGCTGGAACAGCTCATTACCATGTGCGGCGGTCTGACCTACGATATTTTCAGTCCGCATATCGCACAGGCGGCGGACCGCAGCACCCGTGGAATCGTCCGGGAGATTGCAAAAATGCCGCTGTTTGCCCAGCCGGGGGAGACCTTCCTCTACAGCCTCTGCCATGATGTGCTGGCAGCGGTGATGGAGCAGGCAACGGGGAAACGGTATGCGGAGCTGCTGCGGGAGGAAATCATGGAACCGCTGGGGATGCACAGCACCGGCTTCCATCCGGATGCTCTGCAGCAGGGCAGATTCATGCCCCAGTTTGCGTGGAACGAGAAGGAACAGAAGGCGGAGCCCTGTCCGCTGACCAATCAGTTCTGCTTTTCTGATGCTTACGATTCCGGCGGAGCGGGACTGTTCAGCTGTCTGGGAGACTATATCCTGCTGCCGGAAGCACTGGCAAACGGCGGCACCGGCCGCAGCGGGTACGCCCTGCTGAAACCGGAAACCATCGGGCAGATGCGCCGAAACCGGCTGAATCCGGCACAGACGGAGGGGTTCAGAACCCGCTGGGGATACCGGCTCGGCAGCTACGGCTACGGACTGGGCGTCCGCACCCGTCTGAATCAGCTGGATGGCAGTGGTGCGCCGGTGGGCGAGTTCGGCTGGGACGGTGCAGCCGGCGCTTATGCGCTGATCGACCCGGAACGGAAGCTCAGTGTGTTTTATGTGCAGCACGTGCTGAACATGGGCTGCGGCTTTGAACGGAATCACCCGAAGCTCCGGGATCTTGTATATCAGTGTCTGTAAAGGAGTTCTATGAAAAACCTGTCCCAACGGAATTATGGCATTGACCTGCTGCGTCTGCTTGCCATGTATCTGATCGTTTTGTGTCACTGTATGAATCAGGGCGGCGTGGTTGCTTCGGCCAGCGGTGCGAAGCTGACTGTGCTGACCTTTATCCGCAATAACCTGTCGCTCTATGGAACAAACTGCTTTGCCCTGATCAGCGGTTATGTGGGCTACCGGGAAACGGAGAAAAAGTACCGATATTTTAACTTTATCAAATTCTGGCTGCCGGTGGTGTTTTACAGTCTGGGCATCGCGCTGTTTTTCTACTTCAAAAACCCGGGCACCATTTCCAAGACAACGCTGCTGACCTATTGCCTGCCCATCTCTTTTAAGCGCTACTGGTATATGACGGCCTATGCAGGGGTGTTTTTCATCATCCCGTGGCTGAATCGGCTGCTCCGGGTCAGCACGAAAACGGAAGCACAGCGCCTTGCACTGCTGATTCTGATGGTATTTGTGATCTATCCTTATATCTACCGGGAAAACGGGGATATTTTCGTCATCAATACCGGGTATTCCTTCCTATGGCTGAGCATTCTTTATTTGCTGGGCGCATGTATGAAGAAATGCGGCCTGGCCGCGCCGGAGTACCGGAAAAAGTGGCTGTGGGTCCTGCTGGGCAGTCTGCTTTTCAACTGTGCGGTGCAGGGCATTCGCACGTATCTGGGCAAACCGGTGACGGTGAACCGGAACGAGCTGCCCATGGTGCTGATCTCCCTTGCGCTGGTGGGTGTTTTCGCCGCTATGAAGATCGGCAGACACGGACAGGCGCTGATCCGCTTTTCCGCTCCTGCCGCGCTGGGCGTCTATCTGATTCATGTACATCCCATTCTCTTTGAGTATCTGCATAATGCCTTCGCATGGACGGTAAAGCTGCCTGTGTGGCTGATGCTCCCCGCGCTGTTCGGTTCCGCATTCCTCCTGTTTGCGGCTTGCCTGCTGGTGGAAAAACTGCGGATTTTGCTGTTTCAGGTTCTGCGGGTGGACGCAAATCTGGATAAACTGGAAAAACGCTTTGAGACGCCCGATATGGTATAAGTTCTGCCGCAGCCTTCGACCGGAAGACTGCGGCAGATTTTCTTATTCATCGTACAGGGATGCAAAAACCTCTCTGCCCCGTTCATCGGGAATCTGGGTCAGCCGATAAAGCCAGGAATTTACCACATCCCGCCATTCCTGCGCAGAACGAAGCTGCTCTCCGAACCGCTCCTGTACCCGCAGCCAGATGTCCTCCGGCACAGCGCCGCGGAGCGAATCCCACGTGCGGGCAAAATCCTCTGCCGCTTCCACGCCTGCAAAGTGATCGTCGTACAGCCTCTGCAGAAGGGTGCGCCCGTCCCGCATCCGATAGGAGAAGGGGAGACGGTGGAAGAACAGCAGCAGTTCTTCCGGGCAGGTGAGCGGGTTTCCGTACACTTCGGACAGCGGAGGAGCATACTGTTCGGTATAGCCGGTTCCCGTCGGCCCGCGCTCCACGCCGATGGCCTTGTGAGAGGCACGATGATAGGTGCCCCAGCGGTCGTATTCGTACCCGTCCGGACTGGGGCCGTAGTGAGTGCCCGGCGTGCAGAGCCAGCCCAGTCCCAACGGCGTGGTATACTGCTCATATACGGACCGGGAGCGCAGAAGCAGATCCGTGACTGCCTCCGTGACCGTGTCCCGGCGTCCCAGCGTCAGGCGACACCATTCCCGCAGAATTTCTGCCGGTTCCCGGGTGGGATCCCAGCTCAGGAGGCCGAAGCCGAACAGGTTGGCTGCCGCCAGATCGTGACCGCACCAGTTCCGGTCGGAACCGGTATTGCTGACGGCACAGACCGCCTGAATCCGCTCGGCCACGGTGCCGTTTTCCCGAATGGGAAAATCCAGAACCTCCCGCATCATGGGCAGCAGACAGCAGACGTGCCGCTGCTGTCCGGTGTATTCCTGCGTCAGCTGGAACTCCAGAATGCTGCGGGTTTGCTCCAGCTTTCCGAACAAAGGCGAAACCGGCTCCCGAACCTGAAAGTCTACCGGTCCGTTTTTAATCTGCAGCAGCACGTTGTCATCAAACTGCCCGTCCAGCGGGGCAAAATTCAGATACTGTGCTTTCGCCCGGTCAATGGACGGGTCACGCCAGTCCTGCACGCAGTTGTAGACAAAGCAGCGCCAGAGCACCTGACCGCCATGGGGTTTCAGCGTCCGGGCAAGCATATTGGCACCCTCCGCGTGGCTGCGTCCGTAGCTGAAGGGGCCGGGTCTGCCCTCCGAATCGGCTTTTACCAGAAAGCCTTTCAGGTTGGGGATGGCTGTATAGAGCCGGTCTGCGGTTTCCTGCCACCAGCGGCATACCGCCGGATCCAGCGGGTCGGCGGTGGGCAGGCCGCCCTGCTCCATGGGCGCTGCGAAGCTGACGGAGAGCCAGAGACCAACATGATATTCCCCCAGCGTTTCACCCAGACGGGCAAGTACCTCTGCGTATTCGCCGGTAATCAGCTTCAGCGCGGTTCCCTTTACATTCACATTGTTGATACAGCAGCCGTTGAGGCCGCAGGAGGCCAGCAGCCGGGCATAGTTCCGGGCGCGGGCGCTGCAGACCGGGCTTCCGTTTTCAAAAAAGAAGGAAGAACCGGCGTAGCCTCGTTCAATGCTGCCGTCCGCATTGTCCCAGTGATCCAGCATCCGCAGCGGATAGCGGGGCGCGGTGTCCAGCTCCTGCAGCGGCAGTCCTGCGCTGACCATCCGAAGCAGCCGGAACGTTCCGTAAAGCAGACCGGCGCCGCTGCCGCTGAGTTCCCAGCGCTCTGCCCGCTTTTGCAGCGAAAAGCCTTCGCCGGAATCCGCTGTTTCCAGCAGGCGCAGTCCGGCAGCGTGTTCCTCTGTGAGCGTGACGGAACCTCCGGAAAGACGGCTGAGACCGTTCCGCAGCTCAGAAAGCGCGGTTTTTCCCAACGGAGAATATACACAGGCGGCGATCCGGGAAAAAGTCTGCGGGAAATCCGGAACAGGCCGGAAATCCAGCCACAACAGGGAATCATCCATAAAAATCCCTCAATTCAGTTGAAAAAGTCGGAAAAAACCAGTAAAATAACGGTGTATGCGATCTGATAAGGAGACGCAAAGAAAAAAGGCGGCTCATGGAGTCTGCTCGGAAGCGGAGAGAATCCCGGACCGTCTCAGAGCCTTTTGAAAATTATAGCAGGTTTTTATAAAAAAAGAAACAGGGAGACGAGAGAATGGACACTTGGATGGATACCAGCCGCAGCTTTGCCCAGCGTGCTCTGGCTCTTGTAGCTGCCATGACCCCGGAAGAAAAGCTGAGCCAGCTCAGCTTCGATGCTCCCGCCATTCCCCGGCTTGGTGTTCGCGCATGGACATGGTGGAATGAAGCGTCACACGGCGTTGTACCGGTTTTCTCTTTATTTGACGAGGCCAGCTCTTTTCCGGTTTGCCTTGCACTGGCAAATACATGGAATCCGGAACTGACCTGTCAGGTGGCGCAGGCCATTTCCGATGAAATGCGGGCGATCCACAACCTGACCGGCAAGGAACTGAGCTACTGGTGCCCCACCGTGAACATGGGCCGCGACCCGCGCTGGGGTCGGAATGACGAGGCCTTCGGTGAAGATCCCCTGCTGGCAGGCAGGCTGGCAAGCGCCTATGTGCGGGGCATTCAGGGGGAGGATGAGACCTATTGGAAGGCCATTTCCACTCCCAAGCATTTTGCTGCCAACAATACGGAGTACAATCGCAACTCCGCCTCCTCGGATATGGACGAAGCCACCCTGCGGGAATATTATCTGCCGGTGTTCGAAGCCTGCTTCCGGGAAGGCGGCGCGCATTCGGTGATGACCGCCTACAACCGCATTTCCGGCGTGCCCTGCAGCGTAAATGCCCATCTGCTGCAGGATATCCTGCGGGACGAATGGGGTTTCGATGGCTATGTGGTTTCCGACGATGGTGCAGTAGGAGATATCGGCCCCAATTACAACCTGATGTGGGGTCAGCCTCGCGGTCATTTCTACACGGAGACCATGCAGGAAGGCTGCGCGCTGGCGCTGGAAGCCGGTACGGACATCTGCTGCGGCAATGATTATAAGGTCTGGATGAAAACCGCCATTGAGGAGGGTCTGACCGATTTCGATGCGGTTGACCGGGCACTGGTACACGCCTTTACCGCGCGATTCAGTCTGGGCGAATTTGACGCACCGGAGAAGCTGCCGTGGCACAGCTTCGGAAAAGCGGAGATCTGCAGTCCTGCCCACGCGGAGACCGCCGTGAGAGCGGCGGAGGAATCACTGGTGCTGCTGCGAAACGAAGCGGATTTCCTGCCGCTTCCGCAGACCGGCGGGAAAAAGCTGCTGGTCATTGGCCCCAATGCCATTTACCGGCAGCTTGGCGGTTACTCCATCGGCGGCTATGCGGATACGAGGGTTTCCGTTACCCCGTATCAGGGCATACTGGCACAGGCGGAAAAACTGGGGTATACGGTCAGCTACCGGAAAGGCTGGAATATTCAGGATAACCCGGTGGAAAACGGGGGACACTATCCGGTACTGGAGCGGGCCGCCGCGGAAAACGGCATGTGTTTGGAAGAATATCTGGAATACCGCAAGCCGGAACCGGTAAAGGAACAGGAACGGATCCTTGCCGCCATCCGCGCAAAGCGGAAGGAGCTGGCACCGCCGGTGCCCCGCCATCCGGTTCATGACCCGGATCTGGGCAAAACCGATGAACAGCTTTGGGAAGAAGCGCTTGCCGCCGCGAAGGAAGCAGATATCGTGCTGGTCATCGCGGGCACCGACCCGGGCGTTACCAGCGAAGGGCGGGATCGTGCCAGCTTGAAAATGCCCTATCAGCAGGATGAAAAGCTCTGCGCCCTTCATAGGGTGAATCCCAATACCGCAGCGGTGCTGATCACCTCCGGACCTATTACCGGCAGCTTTCTGACCAGGCTGCCCGCCATCCTCTGGGCGGCTTATGCCGGCGAAAGTCAGGGAACCGCCATCGGAGAGGCGCTGTTCGGGCAGATCAGTCCCGGTGGCAGAAGCTGCGAAACCTGGTATCCCTCCGATGACTGCCTGCCGCCGCTGACCAGCTACGGTGTGAAGCCGCTGGATACACCGGATGAAAAGGGCAGAACCTATCAGTACTGGCTGGAGGAACCGGTCTATCCCTTCGGACACGGACTCAGCTATGCATCCTTTGCCTATTCGGACTTTACCCTGTCCGGAGATCGGTTCAGTCCAAATGATACACTGGAAGCATCTGTGACCGTGACCAACACCGGAAAGCTTGCCGCTTGGGAGGTGGTGCAGCTTTACCGGAAACAGCTGGTGGTCTGGAAGGATATGCCCTACCAGACGCTGGCAGCCTTTGAGAAGATCTATCTGCAGCCCGGCGAGAGCAGACGGGTCACGCTGTCTGTGCCGCTGAAAACCCTGCGCCGCTGGAAAAAGGCACAGCATTGCTATGGCGTACCGGAGGGCAACTGGCGCTTCTGGCTGGGGCACAGCGCCGGAAAACAGGCAGAGATCGCCGGAAAGGTGATCACCATTTCCGGAAAGTGGAATGCGCCTCTTGCCGCAGTCACCCTGCGGAGCCGGCGGCGGATTCTGAAACCCGGCGAAACCATGCAGCTTTCTCTCTGCGCCGCGCTGGAGGACGCTGTCCGCATCGACCTGAGTGAGCGGGAACTGACCTGCTCCGACCCGGCAGTGCTGGAGCTTCACGGAGATACGGTCACGGCGAAGAAACCCGGCTTCTGTACGGTGACACTGCGACTGACCCGGGACGGCGTGACGAAAGAAAGCAGTCTTCCCTTCTGTGTAAAAGAATAAATAAAGGAGATTTGAAATATGGATGCGTATAAAGTAATAGCGATTGATGACAGCACATGGGCGATTGATGAGGGCATGGTGCGCTGCTACCTGCTGGCTGGTACGGAGCGCGCCGTCCTGCTGGACAGCGGCAACGGTGCCGGTGATCTGCAAAAGCTGGTCAAGAGCCTGACGGACAAGCCGGTCATGCTGATCAATACCCATGCGGACCCGGATCACACCGGCTGCAACGATCAGTTCGATACGCCTTACCTGCACCCGGCGGAGTTCGCCTATTACGAAGAGAAGAATCCGTGGAAGCCCCATCTGGCTATTCCGGACAATGCCCGCCTGTATCTGGGCGACCGCTGGCTGGAGATCCTGCTGATTCCCGGCCATACCTGCGGCAGTCTTGCCATTCTGGATGAGGAACGGCGGATGATCTTCACCGGCGACATGGTTTCCGAAAGTCCCATTTTCATGTTCGGCCCCCAGCGCAGCATGACGGCGTATTATGCCAGTATGGAGCGGCTGTCCCGTCAGGCGGAGTATTTTGATAAGATATACCCGGCACACGGCCCCATGCCGCTGCAGCCGGAGGTGATCGGACGGCTCATGGAATGCTGCGAAGCCACCATGGCAGGCAGAATCCAGCCGCAGGACCCGCCCTTTGACATTCCTGCCCGACTGTACAGTCAGGACGGCGTGGGCTTCCTGCTGCAATAAACCAAAAATCCGGGAAAAGGAGCATCCGGCGCCGCCGGAACAGGATCATGGCGAAGAAAACGACGAAACAATACGGAAACGAAAGCATTTCCTCTCTGAAAGGGGCGGATCGGGTGCGGAAGCGCCCGGGGGTCATCTTCGGCTCGGACGGATTGGACGGCTGCGAACACGCGGTTTTTGAAATCGTGTCTAACGCCATCGACGAGGCGAGAGAGGGTTACGGAAAACAGATCATTGTCAGTAAATTTCTGGATGGTTCCATTCAGGTGGAGGACTTTGGCCGCGGCTGCCCGGTAGACTACAATCCGGCAGAACAGCGCTATAACTGGGAGCTGGTGTTCTGCGAGTTGTATGCAGGTGGTAAATACGATAACGAGGCCGGAGAAAACTACGAATACTCACTGGGACTGAACGGCCTTGGTTCCTGCGCTACCCAATATTCCTCAGAGTATATGGATGTGACCGTATGGCGTGACGGGAAAAAGTACAGCCTGCATTTTGAAAAGGGTGAGAACATCGGAGGACTGAGTTCGGAACCCTATGAAAAGAAACGAACCGGTTCCTGCATTCGTTGGAAGCCGGATCTGGAGGTGTTCACGGATATCGCCATGCCGGACAGCTATTTTGAGGATATGCTGAAAAGACAGGCGGTAGTCAACGCAGGGATCACCTTCCTGCTGCGGGTTCAGGAGAAGGGCAGCAGCTTCCGGGAGACGAGCTATCTCTATGAAAACGGCATCCGGGATTATGCTGCCGAGATCGCGGGAGAGGATTCCCTGACCCTGCCGGAATACATTGAAGCCGAGCGCCGGGGACGTGACCGGGAGGACATGCAGGATTACAAGGTGAAGCTGTCCGCAGTGTTCTGTTTCAGCAACAAGCGGAATCTGATCGAGTATTACCATAACTCATCCTGGCTGGAATACGGCGGCGCACCGGATAAGGCTACCCGTTCCGCCTTTGTGTCCGCCATTGACGCGCTGCTTCGAAAGCAGGGAAAGTATCAGAAGGGCGAAAGCAAAGTTGTCTTTAATGATATTCAGGACTGCCTGATTTTGATTACCAACTGCTTTTCCACCCGCACTTCCTATGAGAATCAAACCAAGAAGGCCATTACCAATAAATTCATTCAGGATGCCATGACCGAGTTCTTCAAGTCCCGGCTGGAAATCTACTTCATCGAGAACCCGAAGGACGCGGAGCGGATCATGGAACAGGTGCTTGTGAACAAGCGCAGCAGAGAAACGGCAGAACGCACCCGTCTGAATCTGAAAAAGAAGCTCACCGGCTCCGTAGATCTGACAAGCCGCATCGAAAAGTTCGTGGACTGCCGCACCAAGGATGTGAGCCGCCGTGAAATCTATATCGTGGAGGGCGACAGCGCACTGGGCGCCTGTAAACAGAGCCGGAACGCGGAATTTCAGGGCATCATGCCGGTTCGCGGAAAAATCCTGAACTGTCTGAAAGCGGATTATGCCCGCATTTTCAAAAGCGAGATCATCATGGATCTGCTGAAGGTGCTGGGCTGCGGCGTAGAGGTGAAGGACTCCCATAATAAGGAACTGAATGCCTTTGATCTGGAGAACCTGCGCTGGAGCAAGGTCATTATCTGCACCGATGCGGATGTGGACGGCTATCATATCCGTACCATGATCCTGACCATGCTGTATCGGCTGGCGCCTACCCTGATCCGGGAGGGTTATGTGTACATCGCCGAATCCCCGCTGTATGAGATCGAATGGAAGGGCAAGGTGCGGTTTGCCTACACGGAAAAGGACAAAGCCGCGATCCTTGCGGAGCTGGGCGAGGGCGCGAAGCCTACCATTCAGCGAAGCAAGGGCCTTGGCGAAAACGACCCGGATATGATGGCAATGACCACCATGGATCCGGAGACACGGCATCTGATCAAAGTGATGCCCTCGGATGTGCAGGCCACGATGGATACCTTTGATCTGCTGGTAGGCGATAATCTGAACGGCCGGAAGGATCATATCGCGGAAAACGGCTGGCGTTATATTGACCTGATCGATGTGAATTGAGGTGAGCGGGATTGGCTAGAAAAAAGAAAACGGAGGATGGCGGGCGAAAGATTGCCGGTGCAGAGAATGTCATAGGACTCCACGGCGAAGTAAAAGAGCAGCCCATTGTTGACACGCTGGAACAAAACTTCATGCCCTATGCCATGAGCGTCATTGTGTCCCGCGCCATCCCGGAGATCGACGGCTTCAAACCCTCTCACCGGAAGCTGCTGTATATGATGTATAAGATGGGTCTGCTGAACGGCTCCAGAACCAAAAGCGCCAATATTGTCGGCTCTACCATGAAGCTGAACCCCCACGGTGACGCAGCGATCTACGATACCATGGTTCGGCTCAGCAAGGGATATGGCGCGCTGCTGACGCCGTTTGTGGATTCCAAGGGCAACTTTGGAAAGGTCTACTCCCGGGATATGGCATATGCCGCTTCCCGTTATACTGAGGCCAAGTTATCCTCCGTCTGCGGAGAGCTGTTCCGGGATATTGACAAGGATACCGTGGATTTTGCGGATTCCTATGACGGCGGCATGAAAGAACCCACCCTGCTGCCCACTACCTTTCCCAATGTGCTGGTATCCGCCAATCTGGGCATTGCCGTGGGCATGGCCAGCAACCTGTGCGGGTTCAATCTGAAAGAGGTGTGCGAGGCCGCCATCAGCTATATGCGTGACCCGGAATGTGATCTGCTGAGCATCATGCCCGCACCGGATTTCTCTACGGGAGGCGAGATCCTGTATGACCGGCAGGAGATGGAGAAAATCTATACCACCGGCCGGGGCAGCTTTCACGTGCGGGCAAAGTGGCGTTATGACAAGGACAGCAATATCATCGAGATATATGAAATTCCATATACCACTACCTCGGAAGCCATCATTGATAAGGTAGCGGAGCTGGTCAAGCTGGGAAAACTGAAAGAAATCGCCGATATGCGGGATGAAACGGATTTGGGCGGCTTGAAGCTGGCGATCGATCTGAAGCGTGGAACGGACCCGGACAAGCTGATGCAGAAGCTGTTTCGCATGACGCCGCTGCAGGACCCGTTTTCCTGCAATTTTAATATCCTGATTGCAGGTGTTCCCAAGGTGCTGGGTGTAGGTCAGATTCTGGAGGAATGGGTGGCATGGCGCAGCGAGTCTATCCGCCGCCGGGTGCATTTCGAACTGACGAAAAAACAGGAGCGTCTGCATCTGCTGCAGGGTCTGGGTAAGATCCTGCTGGATATTGACAGGGCTATTGCCATTATCCGCGGTACGGAGCTGGACGCAGAGGTTGTGCCGAATCTGATGATCGGCTTTGGGATCGACGAGCCGCAGGCGGAATATGTGGCGGAAATCAAGCTGCGAAACATCAACAAAGAGTATATTCTGCGGCAGATCAGGGATACGGAAGAACTGGAGAAAGAAATCGCCGATTTGCAGGACATCCTGCAAAAACGAAGCCGGATCCACACAATTATTCGGCAGGAGCTGGAAAAGGTCATCAAACAGTTCGGTGAACCACGGCGAAGCAGCATCCTGTATAAGGACGAGCTGGAGGAGGAACCGGTTGAGGAGGAAGTACCGGATACACCGGTATCGGTGTTTATCAGCCGGCATGGGTATCTGAAAAAGATCACGCCGCTGTCACTGCGGGCCAGCAGCGAACAGAAATTCAAGGAGGACGATGGACTGAAAACCTCCTTTGAAACCACCAATCGTTCTGAAATTCTGGTGTTTACCGATAAGTGTCAGGCGTACAAGATGCGGCTCAGCGAGTTTGAGGAAACCCGTGCTTCTGCATTGGGTACCTATCTCCCCACAAAACTGCAGATGGAAGACGGGGAAAGCGTCCTGCTGGTAACGGAACCAAAGGACTATCGGGGGAGCGTGCTGTTTTTCTTTGAAAACGGCAAATGCGCCCGCGTGCCTATGAGCGCTTATATGACAAAAAGCAATCGCCGGAAGCTGACCGGAGCGTACTCGGATAAATCTCCCATTGTGAATATTCTCTGTTTCACTGGGGAGCGGGATGTGGTGGTCTATTCGACAGAGGATCGGGCACTGCTGCTGAATACGGCAAAGCTTACGGAAAAAGCCACACGAAACAGTCAGGGTGTTCAGGTTATGACGCTGCGGCAGAAATTCAAACTGTGCAAAGCTCAGTTCCTTGAGGATACCGCAATCGCCAACAAAAGCCGCTATTCGGCCCGCAATCTTCCCGCAGCCGGTGCGCTGCTGAAAGCGGAGGACAGCGGTGAAATCCAGATGAGCATGGAAGAAGTGTAACATGATGAAGCATAACCGTCGCATTGTTCCCGCAGTCCTGCTGTTTGCGCTGCTATTCAGCGGCTGTGGGAAGCTGGCGGAAGGCTCCTACAGCGTTGTGACCGATCATACGGATTCGCAGATGATTTCCACGGCAGACGGGACCCGGTATGAAGTACATACCTACTCCGGACTTCTGACTGCGGTTCAAACCATGGTGGCCGCCGGAATGGAATCCGGCGTGATCCGGGCGGTGGACTACAGTGGTTCAGCACAGGACGATATCTCCCGGGTCTGTCAGGATGTGACCCGGGAATACCCGCTGGCTTGTTATGCGGTGGACTACATCTCACATACGACCAGCAGGATTCTTGGTTATTATGAGATCACCGTGCATATCAGCTACAAACTGACGCAAGAGGAAATGTCGGAGATCCGTGCGGAACCGATTTTAGCGAATATGTACCAGCTGATGGAAGCCTATATGGTTTCGGGAAAGCCGCATCTTGCCGTGCAGATTGCCACGCTTGCCGTAACGGAACGAACCCTGACCAGCTATGTAGACAGTTTCTACCGTCAGCATCCGGAGCTGCTGTATGAACAGCCGTCCCTGTCTGTTGCGTTCTATCCGGAGGAGGATTCCGTCAGTAAGATTATTACATTTGATTTTTCTTACCGGACTGCTGAAAATGAGCGTCATCAGCGACTGAATGTGATGAATACCTATGCCGCAGAGCTGCTGGAGGGCATGGGGGAGCTGTCTGCGGTGGATAAAGCGCAGTATTGCTGCCGTTTGATCGCGGATCGTGTGAAGTCTTCCAAGCGGGACAGTAATGCCTATGACACCCTGATACTGGGTCAGGCTGACTCGGAAGGCTGTGCCATGGCATTTCAGCTTCTCTGCAACCTCTGTGGGGTCACTTGCCAGGTGGTTTCCGGAAAACTGACCGGGTCAGCACACTATTGGAACATCATCCGGATCGGACGAGACTATTACCATGTGGACGCAATGACCTGTGCGGAACAGGGCGACTTGAGCCGGTTTTTGATGTCCGATGCGGAAATGATCGGAACCTACTGGTGGGATGTAGACAAGTACCCTGCCTGTGATGGTAAGCTAAGTATGAAATCTGAATCGGAGGAAACAGAACCGAAAACCCTGTCTTTGACCTCAACGGAGTAAGAAAAGGTATTGCAATCTATCGGCACCTGTGCTATAGTACAAGTGCTGTGCGGATATAGTTCATCGGTAGAACACCGGCTTCCCAAGCCGGATAGGTGGGTTCGATTCCCATTATCCGCTCCAACTGCCGCAGAATTCTGCGGCAGTTTTTTCAGCAACAGCGGGAAAAGCACTTGACGAAACCGGTATATCTGTGCTAATATAACCCTCGCTGAAATGAATATCGGGGTGTGGCGAAGTTTGGTATCGCGCATGGTTCGGGACCATGAGGCCGCGGGTTCAAGTCCCGCCACTCCGACCATATCGAGTGTTGATAACGGACTTGAAGTTATCAACACTCGATTTTTTCTGTTTTGCAGGTCTTTGGGCCTGCTTTTCTATTTATGCGGAGATATACTCTACTGCGACGCCCTGCCGGGTATCAGCCTTATAATAGTCCCGGAGCGCTTCAACCGGCAGCTCAATATAGCCCACAAAGCGGTAGTATATTGCAATGCGCTGAGTCCGCTTTTTCCCTGTGCCCTGCGTTTCATAGACATCAATGTGGTCAATCAGCTCCCGCAGCAGCGGAGCAGTCAGCTTGTCCATTTCCATAAACCTCCGTACAGCGGCGATGAAATGATCCTTGTTCTGCTGCATGGTGCCGATACTCGTCAGCTTCTTTCGGAGGCTGGCGATTTTTTCTTTCAAATCCATTCGCTCGACTTCGTACTTGTGCGAAAGCTGAAGGAACCACTCGTCCGTGACCTTTCCGGAGGCATTGTCCTCATACAGCTTTTCGTAGAGCTGTGTCACCTGCTCATTGCGGACAATGGACTTCTGTAACTCTTCCTCGGCGTGCTTTTGCTCTGACAGAATATCCTGATTGGTCTTTTTCGCAAGCATCTCGGCGAACGCTTCCTCATCGTATTTCAGATAGCCGGCCAAGCGGTGAAGCTCCATCATGACAACCTGCTCTATCGCATCGGCACGGACATAGTGGCGTTCCGGGCAGCTCCCGCGGTAATCCTTCGCGTAGTTGGAACAACTGAAAAATTGAATGTCACGATTGCCGGTGTTTACATGAAACCACAGCTTGCTGTGACAGTCAGCGCAGTAGAGCAGATCAGAAAACATATTCTTCTCTGCATTCTCCGGCTTCGGTGCACGACGCTTTGCTTTTGCCATACGCTTCTGTACCTGCTCAAAAACATCTCGATCGATGATCGGTTCATGGACATTTCTGAAAATGACCCAGTTTTCCTCCGGGTTATCCAGCCGCGCCTTGTTCTTGAAGGATTTGGAATAGGTCTTGAAATTGACAATGTCACCGCAGTATTCTTGCCGGGACAGTATTTTCTCCACCGTGGTATATTTCCACTTATACGGATTCGGCTGTGTTTTCTTTCCTCCGCGATTGACACCGCGAGCGTGCCAATAGGCGGTGCAGTTCAAAATCTGCCGTTCCTGCAGGATGCGGGCAATGGTATCATTGCCCTTGCCCTCCAGACACATTTTGAAGATATCCCGTACCACCGCTGCTGCCTCCGGTTCAATGATCCACTTCTTTTTATTCTCCGGTGATTTGATATAGCCATAAGGCGGCTGCGAAAGCGGTTCCCCGGAGTTGCCGCGGATACGGTGAGCGGAGCGCACCTTGCGGCTGATATCACGGGCATACATCTCATTCATGACATTTCGGAACGGTGCCAGCTCATTTTCTCCGTCATCACTGTCCACGCAATCATTGACGGCAACGAAGCGAATGTTGTGGTCGGGGAAATAAGTGTCTGTATAATAGCCGACCTGCAAATAATCTCTGCCAAGGCGGGACATATCCTTCACCAATACGACGGCGACATATCCCATCTCAATATCCTCCAGGAGCTGCTGGAAACCGGGGCGGTTGAAGTTGGTTCCGGTGTACCCGT